>DAOSXE010000021.1:0-22172 GCA_035380285.1 bacterium
GGTTTTGCCTTGACCCGGCGGCGGTTTGTTTGCTATGTTTTTATAACTGCTTGGTGTTCAACCGCAAGCATTGACGCCGCGGGCGGCGGTCCGACCCCGCCACCGCGGTCCCCGTGCCGGCACTGTTCCACCTTGTGGCGACGACAGCGCGAACCGGCCCAAGTTTGCCCGGAGAAAAAGCCCATGATCTACAACGATACGCAGCGGGAGATCGCTCAGAAACTCGATACGGATACGACCTTGTCGCGTTGGAAAGACTGGAAGTGGCAGTTGCGACATTGTATCACCGACCTGGAACGCTTCCAGTCGATCCTGGAAGTGCGTTTCCCGGAGGAAACCTCCCGGCTGCTGCGCGCAACGCTGGAGCGCTTCCCCCTGTCGATCACTCCCTACTACCTCTCCCTGATCGACCGGGACGATTTCGAAAACGACCCCGTCTTCAAGCAGTGCTTCCCCTCCGTACACGAGCTGGACGTCCTGGGTTCGGAGATGTCCGACCCCCTGCACGAGGAGCGGGACAGCCCGGTCCCCGGCATCACCCACCGGTACCCCGACCGCGTACTTTTTCTGGTCAGCAACACCTGCGCCACGTATTGCCGGCACTGCACCCGGAAACGCCAGGTGGGCGACCCGGACGGAATCCCCAGCCGGGAAGAGCTGGAACGGGGCCTGGACTACATCCGCGGCCATCCCCGCATCCGGGATGTGCTCCTCAGCGGGGGCGACCCTTTCCTGCTTCCCGACGGCTACCTCGACCGGCTGCTCGGGGAACTGCGCCGCATCGAACATGTCGATGTCATCCGAATCGGAACCAGAACGCCGGTGGTCCTCCCCTACCGCATTACCGACGAACTGACGCGGATGCTGAAAAAACACCATCCTCTCTGGATCAACACCCACTTCAACCACCCGCGCGAACTCACGACTTCCTCCAAGGAGGCGCTGGCCCGGCTGGCCGACGCCGGAATTCCCCTGGGGAACCAATCGGTGCTGCTGGCCGGCGTCAACGACTGTCCCCGGATCATCAAGGCGCTGGTGCATAAACTCGTGGCCAACCGGGTCCGTCCCTACTACCTCTACCAGTGCGACCAGGCCCAGGGGCTCGACCATTTTCGGACCCCGGTGGGCAAAGGGATCGAGATCATGGAAAGCCTGATCGGCCATACCAGCGGTTTCTGCGTACCGACCTACGTCATCGACGCCCCCGGCGGCGGGGGGAAAATTCCGGTAATGCCCAACTACCTGATCTCCTGGTCGACCAACAAGGTCGTCCTGCGGAATTACGAGGGGGTCATCACCACCTACCGCGAACCCGATTCGTACGAAGCGACTTTCTGCGACCGCGACTGCGAACGCTGCGATCTCCAGCTCAACCTCGCCGACGCCGACGAGAGCCGGAGTATCGGAATCGAGAAGCTGCTGGCCGACTACGACCGGGCCATCTCCCTGATTCCGGAAAAAAACGAACGGCACCTGCGGCGGGCCTGATGGGGGCGCGGGCCCGGGACATCGTCGAGGAGTACGCCGGGGCGCTCGTCCAGCACGGGGCCCTGAACGATCGGATCTATCTGCTCCGGGCCCCCGACCCCGCCGACCGGGCGTTGCCCGGGAAGCTCCTGGAGAAAGCGCGCGGACACGGCTACTCCAAGATCTTCGCCAAGATCCCCCGCTCCGGGGGCCGGGCTTTTTTCGCCGCCGGATTCCGCGTGGAAGCGGAGGTCCCCGGGTTCTTCCGGGGCCGGGAAGACGCCCTCTTTCTCTGCCGATACCTCGACGCCCGGCGCGCCCGCGAACGCCGACGGCGCCGCCATGAAGCCGTCCTGTCCCTCGCCCGCGGGAAGCGGGCGAGCGCCGTCGGGAAGAAGCACGAAACCGCGGCCGTGCGCCGGTGCGGCGAAGCCGACGTCGCCCGCATGGCCGAACTGTACGCGGACGGTTTCCGCTCCTACCCGTTCCCGATTCACGATCCCGATTACCTGCTGGAGACCATGCGTTCGCACGTGGTCTACTTCGGAGCCGAAGTGGGAGGCAAGCTCGTCGCTCTCGCCTCCGCCGAACAAAGTCCCCGCGACCGGAACGCGGAAATGACCGATTTCATCACCCTCCCGCAGTGGCGGGGCCGCGGGCTGGCCGGGCGCCTGCTCGAGCGCATGGAAAGCCATGCCCGCGCCGGGGGCGTCGCCGTCGCCTACACCATCGCCCGGGCGTTGTCGCCGGGAATGAACTCCGTCTTCGCCCGGAGCGGCTACCGTTACGGGGGGCGGCTGATCAACAACACCAACATCGCCGGCTCCCTGGAGAGCATGAACGTCTGGTACAAGCCACTGGCGAAACGCCCCGGGAGGAAGCGGGAATTTCTTTGACCGCCGGCGGGGGCGCCCGCTAGGATCGGCCCCAGCGGAGGATCGCCGAGGATGCGGGCCGAGTACAGACATCTCAACATCGTGGCCCGGGACTGGCGGAAGCTGGCCCGGTTTTACGAAGAAGTTTTCGGCTGCCGGCCCCTGCCCCCGGCCAGGAGCTACTCGGGCCGGTGGCTGGAAGCGGGGACCGGGGTCGACGGGGCCGAGATCGAGGGGATCCACCTGAGCCTGCCCGGCGCCGGCGACGGGGGGCCTACCCTGGAGTTGTTTCAATACACATCCCCGGCCGAACGCCCCCGGCCCAGGGCCGACCGCGAGGGGTTCGCCCATATCGCCTTCGAGGTCGACGACGTCCCCGGCGCCCTCGGGAAAGTCCTGGCTCACGGGGGCAGGGCGGTGGGCAGGCCCTCCACCCGCGAAGTCCCGGGCTCGGGGGTCCTGACCTTCGTCTACGCCGCCGACCCCGAAGGCAACCTGATCGAGCTGCTGCACTGGGACCGTCGGCGGGCCCGGGGTTGACCGGGCGCCCCGCCCCCTGCCCGGGGCCGGTAAAAACTCCTTGACTCCGGAGAGCGCGTCCGGCAATGTTACTAAATAATAATCGTTATTATAAGGAACGGGCACAGGTGGATTCGAAACCGCGGACACAACGACGGGTGGAGGACTTCATGAAGGCGTGCCGACGCCTGGGTATCAAGGCCACCCACCAACGCACGGAGATCCTGCGCGAACTGGCCGCGACCGAGGAGCATCCCGACGCCGACACCGTCTATCGGCGGGTGCGCGAGCGCATCCCCTCCATCTCCCTCGATACCGTTTACCGGACCCTGCGGATGCTGGAGGAAAAAAAGGTGATCTCCCGGGTCGGCTTCCGAGGGGGAAGCGTGCGTTTCGATGCCAACACCGACCGGCACCATCATTTCATCTGCACCGAATGCGGGTTCGTCGGCGATTTCTACTGCGACGCCCTCGACGGGTTCGCCGCGCCCCCCCAGGCCGCCGCCCTGGGAGAGGTCGATTCCGTGCACGTCGAGCTGTGGGGCCGATGCCGGGACTGCCGGGAAAAAGAGCGGCGGCGGCGGTGATATTTTTTTCGAATTCAATCGTAATTATTACTAATTACTAAAAATACCTGATTGGGAGATACTGTGAAGGAGGTGAGGCCTTACGAGCGACGCGGAAGAGGCCCGGCCGAGGCCGGCGGGGCCGCAGCGAACCCGGGAAAACACCGAAGGGAGGAGAGAACCATGAACCTGGTATCGAGAAGACTGGTGGAGGAAGCGGGGATCGACGTCGATGAACTGGTGAAGCTGCTGGTGGCCAACGCCGCGGCGGAGCTGACCACGTTCTACTACTACACCATCCTGCGCGTGAACCTGATCGGCATGGAGGGCGAGGGTCTCAAGGAGATAGCCGAGGACGCCCGGATCGAAGACCGCAACCACTTCGAGGCCCTGGTGCCGCGGATCTACGAGCTGGGGGGGAAGCTCCCCGACGATATGAAGGAATTCCACGACATCTCGGCCTGTCCCCCGGCGCGCCTGCCTAAAAACCCGGATACGAAATCCATCCTCCAGGTGCTGCTGAAAGCCGAACAGTGCGCGGTCAACGGCTACACGCATCTGTGCAACCTGACCGCGGGCAAGGACCACCGCACCCACGATCTCTGCCTGGCGATCCTCAACGAGGAGATCGAACACGAGGCCTGGTTCGCCGAGTTTCTGGGCCAGGGACCGTCCGGCCACTTCCGGAGGGGCCGGGTGGGGGAATCGCCCTTCGTCTCCAAGTTCCTGCATCCTTGACCGCGGCCCGGGGAAAGACGAAGATGCCCACGGTAGAACGCGCGGGAGAGACCTGGGTCTGCCGGATCTGCGGCAACACCGTCCGGGTGACCGCGGCCGGCGGCGGGGAATTGATCTGCTGCGGCGGCCCCATGTCCCGGGCGGAACAGACCATGACGACAACTGTAACCCAAGGAGGTTCGACGATGAACGAACAAGCCAACCGGCTCCCCCTGATCGGGGAGAAAGCTCCGTCCTTCGAGGCGGAAACCACCCAGGGGAAGATCAGCTTTCCCGGGGATTACGCGGGCAAGTGGGTGATCTTCTTCTCGCACCCGGCCGACTTCACCCCGGTCTGCACCACCGAGTTCATGACCTTCGCGTCCATGGCCGACGAGTTCAAGGCGCTCGACTGCGAGCTGCTGGGCCTGTCGATCGACAGCACCTACAGCCATATCGCCTGGCTGCGCACGATCAAGGAGAAGATCGAGTACCGGGGGATGAAGAACGTCGAGGTCAACTTCCCGGTGATCAGCGACCTGACCATGGACGTGGCCAAGGCCTTCGGGATGCTTCAGCCCTCGGCCAGCACCACCCAGGCGGTGCGCGCGGTCTTCATCATCGACCCCAACGCCGTGGTCCGGGCCATCCTCTACTACCCGCTCTCCAACGGCCGCAACATGCAGGAGATCAAGCGGATGCTGATCGCGATGCAGCACTCCGACGAGTTCGGGATCGCCACCCCGGCCAACTGGGAGATCGGCGACGACGTGATCATCCCGCCGCCCGGCTCCTGCGGAACGGCCAAGGACCGGGTCGAGGGCGCCGGCGGGGACTACACGTGCCTGGACTGGTTCCTCTGCCTGAAGAAATGCCCCCACGGGAAGAAGCACAAGGCGTAGGGACTCGCCATGGAGAGGGGGAAGGGTTCAGGGGGAAAGAGCATAGGGCATGGAGCATAGAGTATTTCGAGCGGAGCGAAGCAATCTCTCTATATTTGAACTGCTCCGGAGATTGCTTCGTCGCTCCAGCTCCTCGCCTTCCTGAACCCTAAAGGGGGCTGTGGCGGTGGTGGTTTTCCCTATGCTCTCTGCTCTATGCTCTTTGCTCCCCTCCTGAACCCTCTCTTTTCCCCCCTTCATGAACTTCATGTCCTTCATGGTAGAATTCCGGGCCTGAACCCTCTTCTTCCTCCTAGAGCTCGGGGATCTCGGCGAAGACCTCCCCGTTTCTTCTTCGGTCGACGCACCCCCGGATTTCCGGCAACGCCCTCCCCAGGGCCGCCAACACCTCTTCCAGGGTATCGGCCTTGACCACGACGGGTTGGTATTTCGTCTTGTCGGCGATATTCACGAAGTTGGGGCTCTTCTGCCGGGCCACGAAAATATCGGCGTCGCGCACGATCCCGATGACTTCCTGCATCTTGTTCGACTGCGCGTGTTCCATCTCCTTGGCGCGGTTGGCCCGCTTTTCCACGAATTCGACGGCCGCATCCTCCCGAAGATCGTAGATGTAGAACCAGTCGGTATCCCCCATGTGGGTACGGGCGAGGGTTTCGCCGTCGTTGGAGCCGATGCATACTCTCAGTCGTTTCATTGCCTTCTCCTTATCTGTTGCCGGCGGCCGGGTTTTAAAGCCAGTATTCGCAATCCGGGAAAGTAAATCCATAGATTACATCGATGGGGGACGGGAGGTTGCCGTACCTGCTCGACTCGGAGGGGAGTTGCGCGGAAACGGAATCACCGGGTTCTTATGCGTTTTCAAGTCCGTCCGGAGCTGTTATAGTGAGGCCAATCAAATCAACCGCCGGGGGCCGCTTTCCGTAATCCCCTCAACGCCGGTGCGTCGAAACGTTCGCGGATTGCTCCTCGCCCTCGCGAACTTTCTTAACCGCCATGACCGACTTATTGAGATCCTCGGCTTTGCTGCTCGTACTCCTGAACCCCTTCCTGCTCATCGTCTACCTGATCGACGTCGTGGAGAAACTCGACCGCGCCCGGTTCGCCCGGGTGTTGTTCCGGGCCGGCGTGATCGCGACCGCGGTTTTCTGGTGTTTTGCCGTCCTGGGCGACGCGATCTTCTCCAATGTGCTGCAGGCCGAGTTCGCTTCGTTTCAGATTTTCGGCGGCGTCGTTTTTCTGCTCATCGGCCTGCAGTTCGTCTTCCGCGGCCCCCAGACGATCGAAATACTTCGCGGTGAGTCCCGGTACCTGGCGGGAGCCATAGCCATGCCGATTCTCATCGGCCCCGGAACCATCAGCGCCAGCATCATTATCGGCAAACGCCACGATCCCTTCTTCGCCTGCGCGACCGTGTTGTTCGCGGTCCTGGTCTCCGCCTTCATCATGATCGCGCTGAAGGCCCTGCACGATTACGTCCGCCCGAAACGGGAACGCCTGGTCGAAAGGTATATAGAGATCGCGGGACGGGTCACGGCCCTGTTCGTGGGCACCGTGTCGATCGAGATGATCATGCAGGGCGTACGGGCCTGGGTGCAGAAGTTCTGAACGCCCCCGGCGTCGTTCACATGTAGATATGTGAGGAGCAGAGGGCAGAGAGCATGGAGCATAAAGGATCTCCGTCATTGCGAGCGAAGCAATGACCTCACCTATCCCGTTCCCCATGTCCCTCCTAAGCCCACTCCCTATCTGTGTAGCCTGCCTGCGGCAGGCAGGTTTGTGGACTTATCGGCGGGCGCGGTTGGGGGCTACTGAATACTGAATTCTGTATTCCGAATTCTTTCCCTTTCAGAGTTAATCAGAGTAATCAGGTGCAGAAAAGGTTCGGGGTTCAGGAATGGAATTCCACCATGAAGGACATGAAGTTCATGAAGGGGGAAAAGAGGGCGAGGTGGGGTACTCCATGCTCCATGCCCTATGCCCTTTGCTCTTTCCCTCCTGAACCCCGAACCCTGAACCCTCTCATTCCCCCTCTGTGGTTCATTTCCACCGCGGACTCCGCCCACGACCCGGGCTCATTGCTTCAGCGCCACCAGGACGGCGCCGACGGCGATGAAGACCACCCCGATCCAGGCGCGGACCGAGAGCTTCTCGCCCAGCACCGCCACCCCCAAAACGGCCACCAGCAGGAGACTGAGCTTGTCGATCGGCGCGACCTGGGAGACCGGCCCCAGCTTCAGCGCGCGGAAGTAGCACAACCACGAGGCGCCGGTCGCCAGCCCCGAGAGGACCAGAAAGAGCAGGCTCCGTCCG
Organism: bacterium; assembly: GCA_035380285.1. Taxonomy (NCBI): domain Bacteria; species bacterium. The sequence goes on from DAOSXE010000021.1 coordinate 7,357, forward strand.
CCGATCGCCGACGGCGCCTGGAACCCGCCGGTGGCGGCGAGGAGCGCCGCCAGGAAGAGGATGACCACGACGGTCCTGAGGAAGGTGGCGTAGTTCGAGTTGACGCCCTGCACGCCCGCCTTGGCCAGGAGGGCGGTGGCGGCGGCGAAGACCGCCGAGAGCAACGCCCAGGCCTGCCAGGATTGCGCTATCGTCTTCATGTTCGCTTCGCCGCGCCGCCCTGTTCAGCCTCTGGTTCGCTTCTTTTCCAGAATTCCCAGCACCAGGGCCAGACCGATGAAGACGACGGCGTCGCCGGCCTGAAAAATGCCGAGCTGGGAGAATCGGGCCAGCGCCCAGACGGCGAGCCCGATCGCCGCGAGAACGGCGATGAGAATCCGCATCGTTTCCTCCCCTCGTTTCCCTTTCTAATATTCAGGCGCGGCCGCGGAGCCAGGCGCGGGCTTCCTCGACGAAGGGGAACACCCGGAGGGTATGGCCCCTGATGCAGGTTACGTCCTCGAGAAACTGCGCGTCGGCGAAACCGGCGGGGACGACCAGGGCCCTGGTCGTCGTTCGGGGTATCCCGCATTCCTCCAGCACTTCCGGGCTGGCGTAGACGTCCAGGAACTTCAACTCATGGACGTCGGCGCCGGAAGCGTCGTTGAGTATGCGCCGGCAGCTCCGTTCCCCGCACATCCGCGCCGTCGCCCGCGCCGCTTCCCTGATCGCCGACAGGTCCACCCGTCCCGTCAAGACCACGACGACGGCCCGCAGATCTTCGTCGTACGTCAGCGAATACGGCATGGTGCCGCCTCCCGGCCCCGCGGGGGCAAGGGCTTTCTCATCATGCGTTGAGAAACAGTTCGATCAATTTCGGAAAGAACACTACATATCCCATGAACCCGATAGTGACGATAACGGTTTGAGCGACGGTGGTGTAGCAAAATTTCCAGATGAGAAACCCCGAGAGGGCAACCATGGGGATGACCACGAAAAAGCCCAGGGCGTCGGCGAAAGCGTGGCTGATGACGAAGCACCCCAGGCCGGCTCCGAGGGCGACGTAAATGCTGGTGACGATATTGTAATCGGCGTTGCGGCGGGCGAAGAGGTAGAGCAGAAAACAGAGCACGAAAGGCGCGATGAAAAACGTGATCATTGCCCGTGTCCTCCCGTTTTTCCGTTCGAGCGCCGCGGCCGACGGATTAGGCCAGGTAGCCGACGGCGTGAGTCAGAACGATCTTCTCGTGTTCCTGCAAGCGCATGAGGCCGTGCAGTTTGTCCCGGTCCACCAGGGACAGGGCCACCGTCCCCAAGCCGGCGGCGGCGCAGTACAGATAGACGTTCTGACTGACGTAGCCGGTATCGACCCAGGCGCTGAAACGCCGGGCTTCTTCTTTCCGTAGAAAAGGGCTGGTCATTCTCGACAGATCGGCGACCAGAACCAGGCCCAGCGGCGCCGACTTCATCATCTTCTGGGTGCCGACGTGTTCCCTGATGTCCCGGTCGAGAACTTCGATCAGTTCGTGGTTTTCTTCGTTATATAAAAACGCTCCTTGTTCCAGGAGCGCGTACACCCTGATCTCCTGCGAATTACAGGCCGAGGGAGCCGTCCGCTTGCATTTGACGCGGCCGTATTTGAGTTTCGTCACCCCACAGGCGGCCCAGAGAAGATTCGACAACTCCCGCTCCGGGACCGGGGTATCCTTCCAGCGCCGGACCGACCGCCTTTGCGCCAGGGCTTTCATCAACGGAAAATCGAAACTCTTTTGAGGCTCGGGCAAGGCGACGACGCGTTTCACCGTTCTTCTCCCCCCTTCGCGGACGGCGCCGTATTCTTCACGTAAGTCGTGATCGTCACGATATACCCCGCACGCGCTTTATTGTCGGGATACTGCACGACGCCGAACACCTCGATGCACAGCTCGACCCCGTCGGGGGAAGCGAAACGGCGCCGAAACGGCATCTGCGCGTTCTCATCCCAGCCGGGCCCGGCCTTGAGCCGTCGCACGAGACGAGTCCAGGGATCCTCCCCGTCCAGCGCCGCAGGCATGAAAGGGGATCCGAACGAGTAATACCCGGCTTTCGTTTCCGGAAGCCGGGTGCCCAAATCGAGCCAATAAGGGGAGACGGCCAGGGCAGGAACCGGGCCATACGACATTTCCATCGCGTTGTATCGGGCCGGGGAACCCTCGTTGTCGTTCCACAGTTTCTCTTCGGTATCCTGCTTGAGCAGGTAAACCGCCCACGCGTCTCCCCTCCCCAACGGCAAGGAAACGGAATGCGGGGACGAAGGGCTTAACCCGAACAGTTCCGCGACCGAAACCGCCGCCGGGCCGGTGAGGACTATCCTTTTTTCCACCGCATCCGGGAACCGAGCCGCGTACGCGGTCGCGGAAACGAGAACGCCCAGCGCCGCTATCCACGGTGTCTTATACATTTTCATCTTCCCCACGTTGCCCAAACATACCGATTTGAATTATTTTTCTTTAGTTGTCAAATCAAAACTAAATATTCTTAGCTTATTTCTTGATTGATAGTCTAAATTTCTAAGCAATAATTTAGCATTAAAATCTGCACTATCAAAATCCTCATATTCTTTTGGCTCATTATACCATTCCCCTTTAAACCACAATAAACATATTGCAGCATATGATATATCTGCTTTTTCTAAACACCCGGCTAATTCTTTAATTAGTATGTATTGTGTTTCCTTATTGCAAAATTCATCAAAATCAATAGCCACTTTTGAACTTCCGATATTTTTTACTTGCCCTATCATTACAAAATCAATTATCCCTTCTTGCGTATTGTAATCCTGTACTACCTCTATATTCCCAATCAAAGCTTGATCAAACAATATTGCATATACTATTCTTTTAATATCCTTCTCTCCCTTTGGGCTTCTTGAAATAACAATATTATTTTCGTATTGAATATTCCAAAATGCATTCTGCAAATCAATCTTTTTAATTTTTTCTTTTACTGTTTCCAGTATAGCATATATCCTTGCCCTAAATGCATCTTCTGATTTGTATATATCCGTAGATAGCAAATTTTGCTCTTTTGCCCATTTTATCATTGCTTTTGATGGAAAAGTTATCTGAGTCTGTATTTGCGCAGACACAAATTTACTGCCATTGCCGCACATTAAATACAATTTTTCGTATCCCCATATTGCAATTATACGTACTTCGTCTAATTCTTTTGGCACCTGAGATATATCCAGAGCTATTTCGTGTTTGTTTCTTTTTAAAATTAATTTCCCGGGTTTTAGGATTAATGAAAAATAAAAATCATTATCGTAAATTTCAAAATACACTTCATTTCCAAACAGAAGATCTTTTAATTTTGTTTTAAAATGAATTGTTCCTTCTACGGAAAGAAGATCACTAACTACTAATGCTCCTCTGAAATTTGGAGAAAATTTTATTATGGGTGTGTAATTGTTTTGTAAATTTTGATTATTTTTGTTTAAATATTTATTCTGACTTTTTGGAGCTATACTTATAATTAATCCAACTATGCCTATTATAATTCCAACAATTGTTGCTTGAACCATAAATCTGCCCACAGGCCCTGATTTTTTATAACCAGCAATAAAGCCCTTTCTTCTGTCTTTCTTTTTCATGCTAATTAAAATTTTGATCTATTGAATCTTGTGAATAAAAATTTATTCTACTTCGTGCATTCATCAAACCCAGACCGTATAAGAGATAAGTATCGGTTCAATAATTTCACTTAAATTAAGTTATAATATCCAAGTAGGGTATTTTAATTGAGTATAATCATGTTCCAATATTTTGTCTTCTTTACAATACCTCTATCTCAGCGCTTGAGACGCAAACAGCATATAATGGAGGAATCAAGAATCATTGTTTAATATTTTTCACTTCTGACCCTCATGATGTCAACAGCTTCCACCGAGCAGCGAAGGATTCAATAGCGCCTGCTTTGCACCCGAACCCTGTGAAGCCTCTACTTTCTTTGCCCACTCCTCTGAGCCCTCTTTTTCGGGCCGATGCGAAGAGGTCTTATGCCCTGCGCTCCGCCTGAACCCTGAATTCTCGGATGGGTTTTACCCTATGCTCCATGCTCTCTGCTTCTCTCTACCATGAAGGACATGAAGTTTATGAAGAGGAGGGGAAAAGAGGGTTCAGGGCCAAAGCACTGGATAAACCAGCAAAGGCAATGAATAGGCTGTTCTTATTGATTCAGGCAGCCGGCGTTTCATAGTACGGCGAGGGCAGCGTCGGATAGACGCGATACACGTGGCGGTAAATTTCCTCCGCCCGTTCCTGCACATCCTCTTCGGTATATTTTTCTATAGGAAGACCGGTCGATTCGCTCCAGAGAAAATCCCGGATGGTCAGGCGGATCTCGTCGCGGGTGGCTTCACGACTCTCCCAGTCCCGAATCTCCTTGATGCGGGCTTTGACGATTTTTAGCAATTCTACGGCGACGGCCTTGATCTTCCTGATCTCACTGGGAGAGAGCTCGGGCTTCCTCAGGAGGTCGAAAACGGCCAGGGATTCCTCGTCGAGCCCTTCCCGGACGGCCCGTCCTTCCTCCTCATTCATATCTTCGAGAATCCGCAGTAATTCCTCGAAGGTCTTCTCGATGGTCACCCTATCCTTCTCTCGGTTGTACTCGGACACAACTTCCTCATAGTGCTTCTGAAAGTCGGTACGCAAAGGGTTCCGCTGGAGCAGGCGCTGAAGACGCCGCTCGATGGCTGTCTTGAGATTCTGCACGGTGGTCCGCTTCGACGGAGTGCGTTCAAACTCCCGGCGCAACCGGTCGAAGTCGATCTTACTGATGTCATAGGGGCCTGCCTCTTCCGCGGCAACATCTGGTTTCGGCTCGATTGCCTCGTCTACCACAGCATGCAGCTGCCGGATGATGTCGGTGATATCCGCCCTCTCTCGATCCTGCTGCAGGCTCTTGTAGACCACGTTTATAGCGCCGTAATCGTCGCGGTAGGCGTTCACTCCCTCGACCGTGATGCATGCCTTGAACTTCGTGAACACGGCCCGGCACAACACTTCGAACCGTTTTCGGGTCTCGTCGTTTTCGTTGGCGGCTTCCTTGGCATCCAGGATGGCCGAGTTACGGTCGAAGCCGGTGCGCGAGACGATGTCATCCAGCGCTGCGCCCCGATCGGTAAGGAACGTCCGCACGAGAGCGACCGCCTCCGCCAGATCGGCCAGCAATTCCTCTTCGGGCTTGGCCGGTTCGATTTCACCGTCTTCGCCGGCGCGACCGCCATCGCCGGTTCCGGCAAACGTCGCCAGCGCCTTGCGCAGGTTCTTGAGGATGCCGCAGTAGTCCACGATCATCCCGTTGTTCTTACCCTCGTTCACGCGGTTGGCCCGGGCGATGGCCTGCATCAGGGTGTGAGCCTTGAGCGGCTTGTCCAGGTAGAGCGTTGAGAGACAGGGCACATCGAATCCGGTCAGCCACATCGCGCAGACAATGGCAATACGGAACGGATGCTGCTCTTCCTTGAAGGCGTCATCCAAAGCCAACCTCTGCAGGTTGCGGAACTGCGGCAGCCGGCGCAAATCTTCCGGGAGGTCCATTCCTTCCTTGAGCAGACGTCGGTGCGGGGTGATGTCCAAGCCCCACTTGCGGAACTTTTCGACCTCGCCCTGTTCCTCGCTGATCACGACCGCCACGCGCGTCCGCCGCATCCATTCGATCCGGCGCCGGAGGTACTGCTCCTCCTGTTCGTCCGTGGCCGAAGGCAACTTCGCTTCCAGTTCTGCGATCCGCTCGTCCCAATACTTGACGATCAGATCGTGCATCCGCACACAGGTGATCTTGTCGATGCAAACCAGCATGGCCTTGCCGGTTTCCCACGCCGTGGAGTAGTGCCGCACGAAATCGCGGGCCACCTGATCCAGCCGTTTCCCCGCCGTGATGATGTGGTAGTCGCGCCTCAGCTCCTGCTCCAGGCGCTCTTGCACATCGATGTCGTCCGTCTCCAACTCCTCCAGTTTCGCGGCGATCCGCTCGTTCAAATCGCCGAGGGCCACGCCGAGCTTGTCGCCGCGGGCGTCGTAATAGAGCGGCACCGTGGCTTTGTCTTCCACCGCACGTTGGAAATCATAGGTTGAGACGTAATCGCCGAAGACCCGGCGGGTGATCTCGTCGTCCTTGAAGAGCGGGGTCCCGGTAAACCCGATATAGCTCGCGTTGGGCAGGGCATTGCGCATATTGAGCGCCAGCGTCCCGTATTGGGTCCGGTGGGCCTCGTCGGTGATTACGATGATGTCGTCCCGTTGCGAATAGCCCTCCTCCGGGTCCACGTCCTGGTTGAACTTCTGGATCAGGGAGAAGACGTGCGCTTTGTGCTGGGCCAGCAACCGCGCCAGGTGCTCCCCGCTCGATGCCCGGCAGGGGTCCCGGTCGTTGTCCACCACGCCGCACCCGGCGAAGGTCTTATAGATCTGCGTGTCCAGGTCGTCGCGGTCGGTCAGGACGAGGAAGGTGAAGTTCCCGCCCAGCCTGCGATGGATCTTCCGGGTGAAAAAGACCATCGAGTAGCTCTTGCCCGCGCCCTGGGTATGCCAGAAGACACCCAGCTTCCCATCCCGGTTTTTCCGGTCGCGCACGGCTTCGATGGCCCGATTGACCCCCAGAAACTGATGGTTGCGGGCCAGGATCTTCTTCGTCTCCCCGGCCGAGTCGTCGAAGACGATGAAGTTCTCCACCAGGTCCATAAAGTTCGCTTTCTCGCATACGCCCTTGAGCAGCGTCTCCATATCCACCACCCCTGGCTGTTCCTCCGCCAGGCGTTTCCACTCGTGGAAATGCTCGAACCGGCTGGAAACCGAACCGATCTTCGCGTCCACGCCGTTGGCCAGAACGACCAGGGCGTTGTGATGGAACAGATGGGGGATAGTATCCAGATAGTCCTTGAAGTTACGCTCGTAAGCGGCGCGGATGTCCTTGCTGACGTTCTTCAGCTCCATAAAGAGCAAGGGCAGGCCGTTGACGAACCCCACGATGTCGACCCGGCGACGGTAAAGATCGCCCCGAACCCACAGCTCGCGCACACAGAGAAAATCGTTGTTCGTCGGCTCGGCAAAATCAAAGACCCGCAGGCGACGGCGCATTGGCTCGCCTTCTTCGTTTCGGTAGGTAACCTGAACCCCATCGCGCAAGAGGGCATACTTCTCCCGGTTGGTTGCCAAAAGCGATTGCGTTGCCGAAGTGGCCGTGATCTGCCGCACGGCGGCGTCATAGGCTTCGTCAGGCAAATCCGGGTTCAACTCGACCAGCTTCGCCCGCAGCGGCCGCGTCAGCACCACCTCCCGGTCCGACAAACGGCCAAGCAGACTGGCCGGACCGAAGTCCTCGTTGTTATAGGCATACACCGATTTCCAACCCAACTGGCGTTCCATATACTCGGCGGTGGTCCGCTGGACAAGGAAGTCTTCGGTATACGGCATCAATCGTTCTCCCAAAGGGCGGACAAAGGCACGGCGTAAAAATTCTCCCCGAACGGCACCACCGCCCCACCGTCATAGAGCACTACCCCGGCGGCAAACTTTTTTCGGGCGGCCTCCCTGAGCTTCTCCAGCCCCCTGAAATCCTCGCCCCGTACCGTCGAGGCGGACTTCACCTCGATTCCGGCCACACGGCTGCCGGATTCCAGGACCACGTCCACCTCATCCTTGTCCTTGTCGCGAAAATGGCTGAAGACCATCATTTCATCACTCCAGCTCGCCAAACGCCGAAGTTCCTGATAGGCGAACGACTCCAAAAGCCGCCCGAAGACTTCCCGATCCCGCCAGAGCGATTCCGCGTCCAACCCCAGCAGGGTGCAAGCCAGGCCGGTGTCGCCGATATGCAGCTTGGGCGTCTTGATCAGGCGCTTGAGGCGGTTGCTGTGCCACGACGGCAACTCGTCCAGGAGGAAGACCCGGGACAGCAGCGTCAGGTATTCGCGGATGGTCGGGCGGCTGATCTGAAAAGGGGCGGCCAGTTCGGAGACATTCATCAGGCAGGCCGTCTGTCCGGCAACCATCGCCAGCAGGCGCGGCAGGGTATCCAAGGCGCTGATGCGCGCCAGGTCGCGGATATCGCGCTGGATCAAGGTGTCGGCATAATCCCGATACCAGGCCGCGCGCCGACGAGCCGGGGACCGGGCCAGGGCCGCGGGGTATCCGCCGGCCGCCACCCGGCCGGCCAGCGCCTTGCCTTCGCGCCGGCCGATTTTTCCCGCCTGGAACCCGCCGCCGAATAGCCGGGAGAGAAATAGTGGGGTTTGCCGGGCGAGTTCCGCTTGAGCCAGGGGATAGAGACGCAAGATTTCCATCCGGCCGGCCAGGGAATCGGCGAGCTGAGGCACCAGCAGGACATTGGCGGAACCGGTCAGCAGAAACCGCCCCGGCGTGCGCCGGGCATCCACGGCGGCCTTCAGCGAGGTGAAGAGCTCCGGCACCCGCTGGACCTCGTCCAGCACCGCCCGCTCGGGCAGATCGGCGACATAACCCACCGGATCGGCCCGCGCCGCCGTCCGCTGCAGGTCGTCGTCAAAGGTGAAGTAGGACAGGCCGGCCTCATCCCCGACCAACCGGGCCAGGGTGGTCTTCCCGCACTGCCGGGGACCGTGGATCAAGACCACCGGCGAATCGGAGAGCGCCTCAAGGACGCGCGGACGCAGGAACCGGGGATAGAATTCCGGAGTTTTCATTCCGACCAACTGTAAGGTTATCCCCGGCTGATTGCAAGTATTTATTCGTCCAATTGAAAGTTTTGGCCCGTCCAATTGAAAGTTTATGTCCGTCCAATTGAAAGGAATGACCGCCACTTTGCACTATTCTCTCCCGTCTCCCTGCAGCCAATCTCCCCCCACCATTCGCCGAGCATAGTTCAGCCGAATCGATTCCCCTTCGGGATGGCCGCTCATACCGCCACCTCCCCGCTCATCAGGCGAGGCAAGAGAAGATCGCGGGCTGCCACAAGATGGGCATTTGAGCGCATCAGGTACCGGACTTGACGGATAATGTCATAAGCAACTTTGTCAAACTGCAATAGCAGCACATTGCTTGGGATCAGTATATCCATCTCGCGAAATCGCCCCTTACTGATCTCAGGGTAGGTCGTACCCTTCGCATTGCTTCGAATTTCAGTAACACGGCTAAGGAGATTAAACAGAAGATACATTCGTAGCTCGCTCTGGTAAGGAACGATATTGATGAATCCTTGATTGGTGCATACTTCAATATCGATAAGCGCAAAATAGCCTACGCTGGCACGGCTTGTCATCAAGATAGTATCAGGGGGAACCAACTTTGCCGAAGACTCCCGAAGCCCGCGGTGAGTGATTTTTCGTTCCGAATCCAACAGGACAAGACTATTGTTCTTCGTAACGTCAGAAGGAACAATCCACGTTATATCACCATCCCAGTATTCCGACACCTTTGTAGAGGGAGTACCACCTCCAAAGGTTTCACAAACCTCGGATATTTTTTTGCGCCTCCACCCCTCCGGCACACCGTCGGTGATCTTGACGTGTTCGTGGCCGGGGAAGCGGAGGTGGACGAACCATTCCTTGTAGAGCAGACGCGCCGCCTCTTCCAGCAACTGAATCCGCCGCCGATTGTTCTCGATCAGGTCGTCGTAGGCAGAAAGGATTGAAGCTATATTTCGTTCAATTGCCAATAGCCCCGGAACCTTGACTTCTATTTTTTCAAAGTCTCCTTTGTTGATTATCGGTGTTGCTACGCCGGTGCACATCGCGCTGATGCGGCGTGCTTCATTTCGCAGAAGGTAATAAATGAAGCAATGATCATGCTCATTATTAACGATGATAGAGTTGATCTGTTGATTTGTAAGTGAAGCTGTTGTCGCAATTCCAATTTTGCCGACAGAAGCAATACAAGTAAACGTAACCGTGTTCTCCGTGACAAACTGATTGAGAAACTTTGCGTATGCTTCCTCACTAAGGGTAGTGGTGGTTGTCCTAATTTTATAGGTGTCGTAATCCAGATCCGAAGGGGTGATAAAGGGATAATCTCCGTCATAGTACTGGCGTTGCTTGGTGGGTGGAGTCTTCCCAGTCACAACGCGTCCCAGTTGGCTAATGGGGACTTTTTGCCAATTCATACCCCCAACTCCTTGAAATTCTTCTTAATCGTCGCGGCCAGTTGCACGGCTTCGGCGTTGAGGTCTTCCAGCTCAACGTGGATCTCACGGAGGGCTTCCTCGAAGTCAAAGTCCTCGTCTTCTTCCTCGGGGGCGACGCCGACATAGCGGCCGGGCGTAAGACTCCAGTCATTAGCTTCGATCTCGGTTCTGTCCACTAGCTTGACCAGCCCCTCAAAATCGCGGAGTTTCGCCTCCGGGAAACGCTCGGTGAGCCAGTGGGCCTGACGCCAGAAGTAGCGAACCTGCTTGAGCTGCTCGACGGCAAGACCGCGGGCCTCGTCGGCGCCCTTGCGGGCGCGGGTGATCTCGCGGTTGATCCAGGCATCGTTATTGCGGGCGTCGCATTCGTTCTCGCAGGTCTCAATGAGGCGGCAGGCGAGTTTGTAGAGCAGGTCGGTCTGTTTGATCAGGTCACGGCCGATTTCGGCCAGCGGAGAGAGCCGGTCCACAGCCTTCTTCAGTTCGCCATTGGTGGTCTTTTGTTTCTTCCAGGCGGCTTGCTGCTCGGCGACGGCTTGCCGGAAGGCGTCAACATCGGTATCGAATGCCGGGACGGCATCGTCCAGTTCCTTGAGTGTTTCCGCTTGCGGACCTTCAACGGGCTGAATCTTGAGAAACGGATCGAGAACTTTCCGCAGCGCGGCCAGCGCATCGATGAAAGACGGCAACGGCTCGATCTTCTCGCCGGCATCATCCTGGGCAGTGAAGCAGTCCCCGGCTTCATCGAGACAACGGCGGCAGTAACCGGCCACGAGGTCGAGGTATTTACCGATATCGCTGCGATAGAGCCAGACGATGGCGAGAATGTTGAGTTCCTGCTCCGGGCTGAAGTCGTAAATTTTGCGGGTGACCTTGCGGTAGATGTTCCGGGCGTCGATCATCAGCACCTTGTCTCGGTGATGCTCGGGCTTGTTGCGGTTGAGGAACCACAACTCGCAGGGAACGGTGCGGGTGTAGAAGAAGTTGGGGCGGATGGCGATCATCAGGTCCACGTCGCCGGTCTCGATGAGCTTCCGGCGGACTTTTCCCTCATCGCGCCCGGCACTAGACGCCTGGGACGACATAACAAACCCCGCCCGACCTTGTTCGTTTAGGTAGCTGTAGAAATAGCTGATCCAGATGTAGTTGCCGTTGGAGACCTTACCCTTCTTGTTGACGCTGGGGAGGCCGAAGGGCAGGCGGGGATCTTTCTTGACCTTGTCGGCGTCGATCTCGTCGACGTTGAAAGGGGGATTTGCCATCACGAAGTCGGACTTGCCCGCCAGCTCGTGCGGGTCCTCGTAGTAGGTGATGGCTTTCTGGATGTCGCCCTCGAGGCCGTGAACGGCCAGGTTCATCTTGGCCAGGCGGATGGTGGTGGCGTTCTTCTCCAGGCCGTAAAAGGTGAGGCGCTCGGTCGGACTCTGGCCGCGCTCCTCCACCGTGCGGGCGCTCTGGACGAACATCCCGCCGCTGCCGCAGGCCGGGTCGAGCACCGTGCCGCCCTGAGGATCAAGAACGTGAGCGATGAGCGAGACCAGGGAGACTGGCGTGAAGAACTCCCCGCCGTCGTGAGCCTTCTGGTCGGCGAATTGGGTGAGGAAGTACTCGTAGATGCGGCCGAAGACATCGCCGGAAACCCGCTTGAGTTCCTCCGGGTTGAGCGTCCGGAGAAGCTGGCCGAGAACCTGGTTGTCGAGTTCCTGATATTCGCCCTTAGGCAAGACTCCACGGAGGTTCTCGTAGTCGGCCTCGATAGATTCCATCGCCTCTATGATGGCCCTAGAGCGGTCATCGCTGTCGGTCAGAGCGACAAGGTGATCGAACTGGGCCTTCCCCCGAAGAAAGATGGAACTTTTGCGGGAGAAATCTTCCTTCGTCAAAGCCCTCCGCTTGCCTCCGCGGCGGGGGAGTTTTGCCTCGATGGTATCTTTGACGGCCAGAAACCGGCTATAGGCGTGGCGTAGGAAGATCAGGCCCATTACCGGCAAAAAATACTCGTTGCTGGCGTAGTTCGAGTTTGCCCGCAACGTATCCGCCGCGGTCCAAAGCCGTTTCTCAATCGCCTCTATATGCTCCAGTTGTGCCAAACTCACCTCCCCATTTATCCGCCTTTGGTCAAAGCTACGTTTTGATCTAGTCGGTTATAATGTTTTTTAGCTTTAAGCGTGTAATGTTTATCTAAAACATTAAAAATAGCTCGGCTGTACCATTCTTTTTTAGCACCACAGTCTCTCCAAGGAGATATACGTTATACTTATGTGCATAGTAAAAACCTCATTCAAACAATATTGGACAAATAATGTATTTTTAAGTTTACGCAAAACAGATTCATTTCTTTTTGGCATTTTTAGTAAAAAGCTTTCGTTCCTCATCTAATTGATATCCTACTGGCATAAATCCTGTATGCCGTCTGACTGTGAATCTGTATTCAATTATACTTGGAAACGTTGCTGGTGCGAATAACAGTCCATCTCCTACTTTATAAAATTTTTTTCGAGACAACCATGATTTGATCCTTCCCTTATGATAATCATTTAAAAACACAATATCGCATTTCAATGCACTCATATATCTATCAAATGCAAGCAAAGTTTGAAAAATTCTCCTTAGATTTGTTCGCATTGTATACTTTTTCATTTCACGATTTAATTCCTCCATGGAGTATACATGTCTACTTTTATCATGAGCTAGCTTGTCCCTATCGTTCTTAAGTCTGGATAATGTTTGAAATGGTTCTGAACTAAATTCAGGATTTTCATTATATTTCATCTCGATAATGGCCGAAAACTTATCTAATAAAGGCAACCTATCTAAATATTTTGAAAAAAATTTATTCGGCAACAAACTCTCTCCCAGGAGATTCGTATAAGACTCAATTGCAAAAGATGTATAAATGACAAGAGAATCGCTAGAAGTGATTACATTCTCGGCAAAAACAGATGGATTTGGCTCGGAAAAACCATTTGGATCGCTAAAATGTTTGTAGAAATCGTACATTTGTTTAAATATATGGCGATCAACATAGGCATCAATCACATGTGAGATATATCGGAAGTAATTTGAACGGATTACATTACTCATTACAGTATTGAACTGTCCCAAATATCGGGTCGCTTTTTAAGTTAATGTCCTCCACCTACAACCTTTAATGGGTTGTATGAATCCTCAAACTGGCATTGCGTTAACGAGTAATCTATAAATTGAGCATCCTTGACTCCGATTCGTACAAAACGACATATATATAAACTAGCCTCTGAGACCTTCAGTTCATCCATCACTTCATCGGAAAATAGAAGATTTGAACCCTCTTTAGGCAACTTGTCTAGTCCAAGGTTTTCCATCGTACCTCCTCTGGCTTAGTATACTTTTCCATCGCCGACATCATTGCGGCAATGATCTTCTCAACCAATACCAACGCTCGTGCTTTCATTTAGTGGCATCAATCAAACTAGATGAACCTCGATGAAAACAAATCATGCGTAATGTTTAGTATAAGGTTTGGAATTCTACGGTTAATATTCCATCCTCAAAATGCTCACTCAGAACATGATATCTTCCGCCTTTGGTCTGTTCTTCTCCGGCTTCCAAGGCAATATATTTGCTTGAGCAGATTACTCCTATATTCTTAACAACCCAATGACGAGCCAAGATACCCTTTCCCATGAGGTCTACTGAGATTGTCCCTTTCCCGGTATTGATATCGTGCTTGTAATCAACGATCGGGAAATCCTCCACAGTATAAGTCTGTTTATCCGCTAAATGGTATGTGGATACATCATCCATATATGCAGGGATAGCAGATACATCATTGGATAAATCATCAAGGTGAAGCACATCTTTTGATTGCTTGAGTTCTGCTTTAAAACCATCGGGGTAGTTGAGCTTTATAGATTTATAGACTGAAACTATATTCGCTGACCCGGTTTGCGAATCGGTCGGGACCGATAAAAGCAGTTCCGATTCAGATACCAGAGTGAGTTGGGCTGGTTTATAAGCTACAGCACCCGAAGAACCAATATAAGCTGCCCAGCAACTATAATGGCCTGCCGCAAGTCTTTCTACGTCGCGGAAAATAATTTTTGAGTAATCATCGTAAACCTCACCGAAAAGGCCTTTGTAATTGGGTGAATATGCCCTACTTGATTCTATCTGAATGATCATATTAGTGCTTAAATCTCGCCATTCCCCATCGATTGGCAGCTTAGTGGATGGAGGTACTTCACTGAGGGTATTATATCCTATCCTTGTATTTTGCATCGTACTGCAAGATGCAGCCATTATTCCCATCAGAATAGCCATGCAATGAATTCTTTTTATTTTGGTCACATTTACCTCACCTAAGGACATTAGCGATCTTTCAAGTAAACCTTAGTGACAATTGGCTATTTTTTGTCAGTATCCTCCCGCAACAGCTAACGGTCAAAGTTTTTTCAATAACCGCAGCCCGAGTGATAAGTTGGGGAGATAGCAGGCTTCCTTGCTCTCCTTCATGATCTTCATGGTAATGGTTCAGTAGAACATGGCAGACAATAACGGATTTCTTCCGCCGTCTTTGCCTGCTCCTTCCCAAACCCTTTGCCCCTCTCTCAATCAGAGGTAATCAGAGTAATCAGGCGCAAAAAATCTTCAGGAGGTTGAGGCGGGGGGCTACTGAATTCTGAATACTGTATTCTGAATTCTCCCCCCTGGGGGCC
>DAOSXE010000021.1:22272-57578 GCA_035380285.1 bacterium
CTTACCCTATGCTCCATGCTCTATGCCCTTTGCTCTTTCCCCCCCCCGAACCCTCTCTTCCCGAAATCCATCCTTGACCGAAGAGGGCCCCTGAAGCTATGTTAGCTACAACCGGAACCACGGGGTGAGATGAAAGCGATCGTACCGGCAACGGCGCTGGCGGCGCTCCTGGCCGCCGCGGGGTGCAACACCGTGCCCTCCCGCAGCGAGATGTACCGGGCCGCGGGCGCGGCTCTGGGCGAGCGGGCGGAACAGCACTCGGTGATGTTCTGCCCCTACTATCTGACCGGGGCCGAACAGGGGTGGCCGGTCGAGGTAATCACCCTGGCCGACTACAAGACCTACGACCCCCACTACGACAGCCACCGGATCATCCGCATGCGCGAGGACGGCCTCTGGGAGATCGTCTGGGTTCAGGACACCCCCGGGGCCCTACCACGGTAGCTCCCATTCCGCCGGGGCCAGCCCCTTGGTCCCGGAGAACGTCCACGAGCTTCCTCCGTAACGAAGCACCGCCTTCTCCCCCTCCAGGCTCAGGACCCGCGGCCCCTCCCCTTCCCGGTTCCTGAGGAACGCGGCCATGAGCAGCGCCTTCTCCACCCCTTCCCCGCGCCCGTAGTTCCAGACCTCGTCGGGCTGGGCCAGGCGGCGGGGGCCGTCGTAGATCGACTCGTTCTCCAGCCCCGAGATCAGGCCGTAGGCTTCTTCCGGGCTTTTCCCCTCCAGGGCGGCCGGCCCCACGGGGTTGCGGGTGAGGGCGGCGTAGAGGAAGGGGCGGGGGTCGACCCGGCCCAGGTCCCGGTAGGCCCAGAAGGCGGTTTCGGCGAGCAGGTTGGTGTCCCGGATCGACTCCAGGCGCTCCTCCACCTCGGCGCGGTCCATCTCCGGGCAGAGGTTGAGAGGGGCCTCGGGGGCGGAAAAGGTCCGGGCGGAGGCGTCGGGGAGGCGCGGCTCGGTGTGACAAAAGGCGAAGAGGCCGCGCAGGGCCTCACGGGCGTTGAGGCAGTCGGAGGCGAAGCGGTCCATGAGCCCGGCGCGGACGGCGGGGTCGCCGGCGTCGACCGGCTTTTCGCGGATGTAGTCCTCGAGGTCGTTGAAAACGGCCCGGCTGGAGAGGGGCGCGGGCTGGAACTCCTCCCGGTCGATCTCGTCCAGGAGCTTCTCCCGGGTCCGGTCGGTGAGGAGGTAGGGGGACCCTTCCTCGTAGGCGAAGACCCGCTCCAGGGGAATGTACCGGGGGGAGCCGTGGATGAGGCAGCGGTACTGGAAACAGTGCTGGAGGTCGCGGCGGTGGCGCAGGAAACTCCCCAGCATCTCGGTGTCCAGCGGGCTGCGCAGGTACGACTCCAGGCGCTCCCGGAACCGGGCGTAGCGGGCGGGGTCGATGGTGGCCCGGGGGTAGACGCCGTGGATCCAGCCGCTGGCGTGGGCGACCACGGTCACCCGTTCGTTCTCCAGGGCCCGGCGGGCCTGGTCGGAGAGCGCGGTGCCGTTGAACCACATCTTCTTGGTCACCAGCCGCCGGTTGTTGGTGAGGATGCCGTCGTCGACGTCGACGAAGTTCTGCGAATGCAACGGCGTGGCCAGCAGGTAGATGTCCTCCAGGGGGATCCGGGCCACGACGAAGAGGGCGGCGGCGTAGAGGGCGGCCAGGGAGACGCACTCCCCCGCCCCGCTGCGGTAGCCGGGCTTGAACTTGAAGGCGTCCATGGCCTCGACCGTCTCCGTCTTCCAGTAGGGGATGGTCTCGCTGGTGTACTTGTCCAGGCCGAAGTGGGTGCGGATGTCGATGTCGAAGTAGTACTTGTCCCCCTCGTAGCCGAAAAGGGCGTTGGACTGGGCCAGGGTGGCCTCGTCGATGAACTCCCGGAACCGCTCCAGCTCCCGCTCCTTGGTCGTCAGCCCCCAGGTCTCCAGATCGAGGTTGAAGACGTAGTGGTCCATGATGAACTGCTTGAGCCGGGTGATGCGCCGGTAAGGCTTCATCCGCTCCACCCCGTCGAACCAGGGGTGGCCGCGCCAGGCCCAGATCCGGGGGGAAAGGATATCGGCCAGGACCAGCCCGTACATCAACTCGGGGAAGATGAAGATCTCCATGTCGGAGAGGGTGACCGCCGAGGAGCGCCGTTCGAGTTCCCGGGCGTTCATCGCTCCCCTCCGGAGGCGCCGGTCAGCCAGGCGGCGAAGCGGGCGAAGCAGGAGTCCCGGTTGATCTTCCGGCTCCAGCGCCGGTATCCGTCACCGCTCATCGCCGCCAGGGTGAGGGTCTCCCCGTCGGGGATGAAGATCCGGTAGAGGTCCGACCAGGCCCGGTCGGGGAGGTCCGGGGCCGGTGCCTCCGCCGCCCGGCCCGGGACCGGCGAGACGAAGACGAGGGGGGCTTCCCGGTCCCCGTCGAAGTAGGCCAGGCCGTTGCGGAACTCGCAGGCCCGGGGTTTCCCTTCCAGGAGGCGCATGATCCCGGCCGTCCCGATCGTTCCCAGGACGAAGTTGACGTAGGCGGCGGGGAACCCGCCCAGGGCGGGGATGAAGAACCCAGAATCCACGCAGATGCAGGGCCGGCGCAGCTTCTCCCAGGCTTCCAGGACCTTGGCCGAGGCCACCGCGGCCACGTCGGTGGAGCGGGGCTCGGCCAGTTCCAGGTCGACCCGCTCCGCCTCGACCCCGGCCTCGGCCAGGACGGCGGAGACGGTTTCGTATTTTCCCCGGTTGGCGGTGGCGAAATATATCATCGTCGGCGGCTTCAAGGTTTGGCATCATGCTAGCATGAACGGCGGCGCGGCGACAGGCAATCCCCTGGTGGGGGTGATCTCCGACACCCACGGGCGCCTTCCCCGGTGGGTCTTCGAGCATTTCCGGGGCGTCGACCTCATCCTCCACGCCGGCGACATCGGCCACCCCAAGGTGATCGCGGAGCTGGAAGCGCTGGCCCCGGTGGTCGCCGTTCCCGGGAACAGCGACCGGGGCGCCTGGGCCTGGGAGATGCCCCTGTCCCGGTGCGTGACGGCGGGGGGCCGGCGGATCCTGCTCGTGCACGACCTGGCGGGGATGCCCGACCCGCCCCCGGGCACGGCGGTCGTGGTCCACGGCCACACCCACCGGTCCGGCTCCGAATATAAAGACGGGGTCCTCTACCTCAACCCGGGGAGCCCCGTCCGGCCCCGGGGGGAGCACCCGTCGATCGCCCGGCTCCGGCCCACGCAGAATCCGCCCCAGGCGGAGATCATCCGGCTCTAATCCCGGCTCCGGTCTCCTCCCCCGTCTTCTCCAGGTCCCGGACCATCCCGGCGAAAGCGGCGACGGCCGCGGCCACCGGTTCCGGGGAGGCCATGTCCACCCCCGCCGCCCGCAGCGCGTCCAGGGGGTGCCGGCTCCCCCCCAGGGAGAGGAAACCGACGTAGGCCTCGGCGGCGCCCCGGTCGCCGTCGGACAGGCGGGAGGCGAGGTCGGAGGCGGCAGCGAGGCCGGTGGCGTACTGGTAGACGTAAAAAGCCGAGTAAAAGTGGGGGATGCGCAGGCACTCCAGGGGGAGCAGCCCGTCGATCTCCATCTCCCCGCCCCAGTAGTCGGCGAGCAGGCCGCGGTAGGCTTCGAGCATGACCTCCAGGGTGAGAGGGCGGTACTCCTCGGCGGCGCGGTGGAGGGCAAGCTCGAACTCGGCGAACATGGTCTGGCGGTAGAGGGTGGCGCGGAAGTTGTCGACGTCGCGGTTGAGGATGAAGAAGCGCATGGCGGGATCGTCCCGCCGGCGCCGCAGCAGCAGCCGGCTGAGCAGGAGCTCGTTGCAGGTCGAGGCCACCTCGGCGACGAAGATCCGGTAGGCGTGGTAGCGGTAGGGCTGGGCCCGGTTGGAAAACCAGCTGTGCATGGCGTGGCCGGCCTCGTGGGCCAGGGTGTAGACCCCGGCGGGGCTGCCGGGGTCGTAGTTGAGGAGGATGTAGGGGTGGGCGTCGAAGCAGGAGGAGGAATAGGCGCCGCTGCGCTTCCCCCGGTTCTCGTAGCGGTCGACCCACCCTTCCCGCAGGCCCCGCCCCAGGACCTCGACGTACTCCTCCCCCAGGGGGGCCAGTGCCTCCAGGCAGACCGAAACCGCTTCCTCGTACTCCATGTGGAAGTCGGCGCGTCCGGCCAGCGGGCAGGAGACGTCCCAGGGGCGCAGCTTCCTCAGCCCCAGGCGGCGGCGGCGGAAGCGCAGGTAGTCGAAGAGGTGGGGGAGGCCGCCCCTGACCCCCTCGACCAGGCCGTCGTAGACCTCCTCGCCCACGGCATCCCCGAAGAGGGCGGCGGCGCGGCAGGAAGAGAACCCGCGGGCGCGGGCGTAAAAGTGGTCCCCCCGGACGGACCCGGCCAGCATCGCCGCCAGGCCGTGGCGGTGGCGGGAAAACTCCCGGTAGTAGGCGCGGTAAGCGGCGGCGCGCACCCGGCGCGACGGGGAGAGGAGGAAGCGCTGGAAGTTCCCGTGACTGAGTTCCGCCTTTTCGCCGCGGCGGTCGCGCACGGTCCCGAAACGGAAATCGGCGTCGGTCAACTGGCGGAAGGCGTCGCCGACGGCGCCCACGGCGGGCCCGGAGGCCGCCAGGACCTCCTCCACCTCGGCCGAACGGGTGTGGGGCCCCCAGCGCAGGATCTTCTCCAGGAGGAACCCGCACCCCTCCAGGGCGGGGTCGGAGGCGAACTCCCTCATCCGCTCCGGGGGCACGGCCTGGATCTCGGGGACCAGGAACCCCGAGGCTTCCCCCAACCGGGCGTGGAGGGAGACGATCCGCTGCAGCCGGCCCTGGGCTTCCTGGTCGCCCAGGTCCTCGTCGGCGCGGAGATGGGCGTAGAGGTAGAGCCGTTCCAGGTCGCGGTTCGCCGCCAGGTCGAAATCGAGCGACCGGCGCAGGGCCGCGGCCGACTCCCCCGCCTTCCCCCGGATCTCCGCGTAGCCCGGCAGCCGGCCTTCGAGTTCGCGGTAGAGTTTCTCCCAGTCCCCGGCGGAGGCGAAAACGGCGGTCAGGTCCCAGCGGTCCCGGGCGGGGACGGCTTGGCGGGGGGGGACCGTTTTCACGGCCCCGGGGCGGAGAGCGGCGCGGTTCGGGCCCGGACCGGCCACGCTCAGGCCCCCGGCGGTTCGGTGTCGACCATGGGCACGAACACCACCCCGAACTCCCGGCGGCATTCGAGCCGGCCGCCGCGGCGGCGGCAGAAAAGCAGCTCCCCGGCGGGCGACCCCACCGGGATCGCCATCCTTCCCCCCTCCCGGAGCTGCCCGCCCAGGGCGGGGGGAATCCGCTCCGGGGCGCAGGCGGCGAGGACGGCGTCGAAGGGGGCTTCCTCCTCCCATCCCCGGCAGCCGTTGCCGGTCCGGACCCGGACGCGTCCGTAGCCGGCCCGATCCAGGGCCCGCCGGGCGTGGGCGGCCAGCTCCGGCACCACTTCCAGGGTGAAGACCTCCGCACCCAGTTCGGCCAGGACGGCGGCCTGGTACCCCGAGCCGGTCCCGACCTCGAGGACCTTTTCCCCCGGGCGCAGTTCCAGGACCGCGGACATGTAGGCCACCATGTAGGGCTGGGAGATGGTCTGGCCGCGGCCGATGGGGGCGGGATGGTCCCCGTAGGGGTCGGCCCCGCGGAGGAAGGGCTCGGGGATGAAGAGGTGCCGCGGGACCCGGCGCATGGCCGCGAGCACGGCCGGGTCCGCCACCCCCCGGCGCTCGATCAGCTCGACCATGCGCAGGCGCTCCCGGACCGTGTCGGGGCTCTCGGCGAGAGGAAGGCCGTTCATCCCCGGGGCCCGAGCCGCTCGGTCACGGACGCGGCCAGCGCTTCGATCGTCTCCACGATGCGCCGGTTGACGAGCGCGATCTTCTCCCGCTTGTCCTCGAGGGCGCGCAGGTCGCTGAAATCGACGGGCTTCCCGTAATAGATGACGGGGCGCCGGAAAAGCCGCATCGGGATCCAGCGCGCCGGGCCGTTGGTGCCGGGGCCGCCACGGGGGAAGATCCGCTCCATCCCCCGGTGGTAGATGGGGATGACGATCGGGGGCGTCTCCGCCTCGGCGATGACGAAGGCGGGGCCGGACTTGATCTTCCCCAGGTCGTAGCTCCGCCCCCCCTGGTAGAAGATGAGGATGTTGTTCTTCTCCAGGAAGTTGATGTACTTGCGCATGAGGAAAGGGTCGCGCCGGCCGCGCTTGACCGGGACCGTGCGCAGGAGCTTGAAGAGGACGCGCGCGTACCAGGTGAAGAAGAAATTTTCCTCGGCGGCGAAATTGAAGGGGGGCCGGGAGGGGTGAAAGATCACCGCCGGGAAGTAGGCGCAGACGGCGATGAGAACCGAGTCGTACATGGAAACGTGGTTGGAGACGAAGAGGACGTTGTGGCCCTGCCGGGGCACGTTCTTCCTCCCCAGGACCCGGGTGAAATTGAACGGCCCCCGGAAGAAGAAGAACCCGGCCCCCCCGACCACGGCCAGGGCGGCGTGCGTCAGCCAGATCTTGATACGAGCCGCGGCCTGTTCCCGGAACGACATCGCGCCTTCCCCCGGCCCCGGGACCCCGCTAGCGCCCCAGCAGTTCCCGGGCCGCGGCGGCGATGCGTTCCGGGGTGAACCCGAACTCCTCGAGGAGGATCGACGCCGGGGCGCTGGCCCCGAACCGGTCGATCCCGATGGCCCGGCCCTTCAGCCCCACGTAGCGCTGCCAGCCCAGGGTCACGCCGGCTTCCACCGAAACCCGGGCGGCGACGCCGGGGGGGAGCACCCGGTCCCGGTATTCGCGCGGCTGGGCCTCGAAGAGCTCCCAGCACGGCATCGAAACCACCCGGACGCCGATCCCGTCGGCGGCGAGCAGGGCCCCGGCATCGAGGGTCGGAGCCACTTCCGAGCCGGTGGCGATCATGACCAGGTCGGGGTCGCCCTCCTTCGACTGCCAGAGGACGTAGGCGCCCCGCTCCAGTTCCTCGGCGGGAGCGTATTTCTTCCGGTCCAGGAGCCGGAGTTTCTGGCGGGAGAAAACCAGGACCACCGGTCCGGCGCGGTGCCGCAGCGCCGCGCGCCAGGCGGCCGCGGCCTCGTTGGCGTCGGCGGGACGGATGACGGTCATGTTGGGGACGGCGCGCAGGTTCATGATCTGCTCGACCGGCTGGTGGGTGGGGCCGTCCTCCCCCAGGGCGATGCTGTCGTGGGTGAAGACGTGGATCACCCGCAAGCCGGTGAGCGCCGCCAGCCGCAGGGGCGGCCGCATGTAGTCGGCGAAGACCAGGAAGGTGGAGACGAAGGGGATGACGCCGCCGTGCAAAGCCATCCCCACCCCGATCGACCCCATGGCGTGCTCGCGGACGCCGAAGTGGACGTTGCGGCCGGCGTAGCCCCACACCCCCCCGGCCGCTCCCTGCAGGCGGCGGGGGCGTTCCGGGGCCTCGAAATCTCCGGCGCCGGCCAGTTCGGTCAGGGTCGAGGGGTTGAGGTCGGCCGATCCGCCCACCAGTTCCGGGACCGCTTCCCCCAGGGCCTGGAGGACCGCGCCGCCGGCCTTGCGGGTGGGTAGGCTTTCGGAAAACGACGGGATCGCCTCTTCCCAGCCCTCCGGGAGTTCGCCCGCCATCCTCCGGCGCAGTTCCGCGGCCGCGGCCGGGAACTCCCGCGCGTACGCCTCCAGGGCCTCGTCCCATCGGGAGGAAGCGGCCGACCCGCGTTCCCGGGCGCCGAGAAAGCGTTCCCCGGCCTCGGGGGGGACGTAGAAAGCCGGCTCCTCGGGCCAGCCCAGGTTCCGCTTGGCCGCGGCCACCTCCTCCGGGCCCAGGGGTGACCCGTGGGCCTTGTAGCTGTCCTGCTTGGCGGGAGAGCCGTAGCCGATCTGGGTCCGGATCGAGATCAGGGAGGGGCGGCCGCCGTCGGAGCGGGCTTCCTCCAGCGCCGCGGCGAGCGCGTCCAGGTCGTTGCCGTCTTCCACCGAGAGGGTCTGCCAGCCGTAGGCCCGGAAGCGTTCCGGGACGTTTTCGGAGAAGGAGAGCGAGGTCGTCCCCGCCAGGGAGATGAGGTTGTCGTCGTAGAGGACGATCAGCTTGCCCAGCTTCAGGTGCCCGGCCAGGGAGCAGGCTTCCGCCGTCACCCCCTCCATGAGGTCGCCGTCGCCGGCCAGGACGTAGGTGTAGTGGTCGACGACGGCGTGGCCGGGGCGGTTGAAGCGGGCGGCCAGATGCGCTTCGGCCGCGGCCATGCCCACGGCGTTGCTCAAGCCCTGGCCCAGCGGGCCGGTCGTCGCCTCCACACCGGGGGTGTGAAAGGCCTCGGGATGCCCCGGGGTCAGGCTCCCCCACTGCCGGAACCGCTTGAGTTCGTCCAGGGAGAGGGGAAATCCGTAGAGGTGCAGCAGGGAGTAGAGCAGCATGGAGCCGTGTCCGGCGGAGAGGACGAACCGGTCGCGGTCGAACCAGTCCGGGCGCCCCGGATCGAACTTGAGGAAGCGGTCCCAGAGGACGTAGGCCGCGGGGGCGGCCCCCATGGGGAGCCCCGGGTGGCCGGAGTCGGCCTGCTGAACCCCGTCCACCGCCAGGAAACGAATGGTATTGACGCACTCGGCGTCGAGCCGGTCGAATTTCATCTGCGTTACTCCTTGCCCGAACGGTTCCGGATGCGGCCGAAGGTCGCGGCCGTGCGGGTATACTAAGCCATACTCCGGGTAAGGGCAAGGCTTACCCAAAACGGCGCCCCGGCATGGGCGGTGACAGAACCCCCGTCCGCGGTTACACTAGCGGCCATGAAGGAGCGTCCGGATTTCGACGCCGTCCCCGAGCGGAGCGGGACCGGGAGCGAAAAATGGCGGTGCCGCTCCGGCGCCGACGTCGTCCCCCTGGGGGTGGCGGACATGGATTTCGCCTCGCCGGCGGCCGTCGGCCGGGCCCTGCGCGACCGGGTCGACCACGGGATCTTCGGGTACACCGTTCCCGGCCCCGGGCTGGTGGAGGCGGTGCGGGCGGAGCTGCGGGAGCGGTCCGGCTGGGACGTCTCCCCCGACTGGCTGGTCTTCCTCCCCGGGCTGGTCTGCGCTCTCCACGCCGTATGCCGCCTGACGGAACCGGGGGAGACCGTGCTCACCGCCGTTCCCGTCTACCCTCCCTTCCTCACCGCTTCCGGGGCCATGGGCCGGGAGACGGCGGCCGCCGCCATGCGGGTGGAAGCGGGCCGCTGGATCTTCGACCCGGAGGCCCTGGAAACCGCCGCCGGCCGTGCCGGCCTCTTCCTCCTCTGCAACCCCCACAACCCCACCGGCCGGGTTCTGGACCGGGCCGAACTCGAAACCCTGGCCGAGTTCTGCCTGCGGCGGCGGCTGCTCATATGTTCCGACGAAATCCACTGCGGCCTGATCCTGGACAGGGACCGGCCCCACGTTTCCATCGCCGCCCTCGGCCCCGAGGTGGCCGAGCGCACCGTCACCCTTCTTTCCCCCAGCAAAACCTACAACCTGGCCGGGATCGGCTGCGCCCTGGCCGTGGTCCCCGACCCCGAGCTGCGGCGGCGCTTCCTGGCCGCGGTCCGGGGCATCGTCCCCCACCCCGGCCTCTTCGGCCTGGCGGCGATGGAGGCCGCCTACCGGCACGGGGGGCCGTGGCGGGAAGAGCTGCTCGATTACCTGCGGGGGAACCGGGACCTGGTCGCCGCCGCGGTGGAGCGGATACCGGGCCTGGCCTGCATCCCCCCCCAGGCGACCTACCTGGCCTGGGTCGACGCCCGGGCCTGGGGGTGGGAACGCCCCGCCGAACGTCTGCGCGGCTTCGGGGTCGAGGTCTGGGACGGTTCCTGGTTCGGCGTCCCCGGGTACTTCCGCGTCAATTTCGGCTGCCCCCGTTCCCTCCTCTCCGAGGGGTTGCGGAGAATCGCGGCCGCGGTCCCGGAGCCATGTCCGCCCGTTTCCTGATCCTGCTGGCGGCGGCGGCGTGGGTCCCGGCGGCGGCGGCGAGCGGGGCGGGCAAAACCGCTCCCTGGAACTACACGGTCGCCTTCAAGGGCGTCGACGACCCGGAACTGGCCGCCGCCCTGGAAGCGGCCTCGGAAACGGCGGGGAGGACCGGGCACCCTCCCCTCACCCTGGGGATGCTCAAGCGCCGGGTGGAGAACGACGCGGAAACGCTGCAGAAGGTTCTGCGCGCCCAGGGCTACTTCGCCGCCGGGATCGGTTCCGAGATCGATCCGACCCGGCGCCCCCTGCGGGTGGTCTTCCGGATCCGGACCGGCAAGCGGTTCCGGCTGGGAGAGATCGCGGTCGAGGCGGCGGGCGCCGAGCTTCAACTTCCTTCGCCCCGGGAGCTGGGCCTGATCCCGGGGGACCCGGCCCGGAGCGCGGCGGTGATCGAGGGCCGCCGGCGCCTGCTCGAAAGCGCCGCCCGGAGCGGGTTCCCCCTGGCCGAAATCGCGGGCGAAGAGGTGACGGTCGACCACGCCACCGGCCTGATGAACGTGTCCTTTCGGCTCGATCCGGGTCCGGAGGCCCGCTTCGGGACGGCTTCCGTCGCCGGGATCGACTCGGTCGAGGAGCGGTTCGTCCTGGAGAAGATCTCCTGGCGGGAGGGCGACCGGTTCGATCCCCGAGCGCTGGAGGAGCTGAGAAAGGAACTGGTCGAAACCGGACTGTTTTCCCTGGTCCGGGTCGGCTACCCCCGCCGCCTCGACGCCGAGGGGCGGCTGCCGGTGACGATCGAGGTCCAGGAGAGGAAACACCGGACGATCAAAATCGGCGCGGGTTACCGGACCGACATCGGGCCCGAGGCCAAGTTTTCCTGGGAAGACCGCAACATCTTCGGCTCCGGAGAACGCCTGGGCCTGGACGCGGCGGTCTCCCCGATCGAATACGCCGCCGCGAGCTGGCTGCGGATCCCCGATTTCCTCCGCCGCCGCCAGACCCTCAACCTGGGCGCGGAAGTCGGACGCGACGAGCCCGACGCCTATACCAGCGACCGGGTCGAGGTCTCCGCCATCGTGGAACGGGTCATCGGCCCCACCTTCCTGGTCGGGGGAGGAGCGGGAGCGAAGGCCGCGCGGGTAAGGCAGCTGGGAACGACCGACCGGTATCTTTTGATCATGATGCCTCTCTACGCGGAATGGGATACCACCAACGATCTCCTCGACGCCGACCGCGGGTGGCGCCTGCGCTTTCAGATCTCCCCCAACCTCGATCCCGTCGACACCGGGACCAGGTTCCTGCAGGGGCTGGTCAGCTGCAACCGCTACCTGCGGATCTTCTCCGCTCCCGACCTGACGGCGGCGGCGCGGGCCGCGGTGGGCGCCACGCTCGGGCCCGGTGTTTTTTCCATACCCGCCGACGAACGCTTCTACGCCGGCGGGGGGGGGTCGGTGCGCGGCTACGCCTACCAGAGCGCGGGGCCGCTAAGCGCCGACGACACGCCCGAGGGGGGCAAATCCCTGGCCGAAGTCAACCTGGAGCTGAGGTGGAGGATCGTTCCCGCTTTCGGGGCGGTCGCCTTCCTGGACGGGGGCACCGCCTTCACCCGCTCCTACCCGGACTTCGGCGAACAGAGCCTGCTCTGGGGCGCCGGCCTGGGAGTCCGTTATTTCAGCCCCGTGGGGCCCTTCCGGCTGGACGGAGCGGTCCCCCTCAACCGGAGGAAAGGCGTGGACGACGCCTTTCAAATCTACATAAGCCTGGGGCAGGCGTTTTGAGCGCGCGGCCCGGCAGCCGAAGGCGCAAAGCCGCGGCGGCGGCGGCCGCGCTCGCCCCCGTCCTGCTCTTCGGGCTCCTCCAGACCCCGGCGGCTCGGGAACTGA
Organism: bacterium; assembly: GCA_035380285.1. Classification (NCBI taxonomy): domain Bacteria; species bacterium. The sequence continues at coordinate 34,035 of DAOSXE010000021.1, forward strand.
TCGTGTCGGAGCTGGGCGCCTACCTGAGCCGGGAGACGGGGGGTCCGGTGAAGATCGGGGGCCTGAGCGGGCTCGTCCCCTTCGCCTTCAGCGTGGAAACCCTCTCCTTCTCCGACGAAGGCGGCCCCTGGCTGGAAGCGGAAGGGATCTCCGTCGCCGCCTCGCCGGCGGCCCTGGCGCGGGGCCGGGTCGGGCTGTCGCGGGTCCGGATCGAAGCCCTGCGCTGGCGCCGCCCGCCCCGGGCCGGCGCGGACGAGGGGGGCGCCCCCTCCCCGCCGGGGGAGATCGTCGCCGCCGCGGCCGAAGTTTTCGAATCCCTTTCCTTTCTCGACGTCCGCTCTCTCTCCATCCCCCGCCTCTTCCTCCCCGACGGGGGCGGCGCCTACCTCCTCTCCGCCGCGCTGGCGGGGGACGGCCTCGACCTCGAACTGACCCGCAAAAGTCCGGCGGCGGGGGCCCGGATCGCGGCGGCCTGGGGGCCGGCCGCGCCCGGGGACGGCTTCTCGCTCCGAATCCGGGCGTTCGAAGCCGCCGGAGGCCCGTTCGCGGCCGCGGCCGGCGGGCCCCGGGAGGAGGGGGCGCGCCTGAGCTTCGCGGGGAAGGGACCGCCGCGGGCCTGGCAAGTCCGCCTCCGGGCCGAGCTGGGGGAAGGTATCGCCCTGGTCCTGGCCGGGAGCAACGATGAAGTCGGCGGCAGCTTCCGGGGGACCGTCGAAGCCCGGGCCCAAACCGGTGCGGGCGGGATCGGGCTCCGGACCGGCCTCTCCTGCGACGGGGCGGCGCTGCGGCTCGATCGCCTGAGCCTGGGGGGGCCCGGGAGCGAGCTGACCGGGAACCTGGCCCTCGACCTCGAAACCGGAGCGGCCGAGGGAAGGCTGGCGGGGCGGATCGAAGACCTGGCGCCCTGGGGGGAACTGCTGGGCTCGGACCTGTCGGGAAAGGCCGGCCTGCGGGCCCGGATCGATACCGCCGGCGGCGCCCCCCGCCTGCGGCTCTCCGTCCTCGGCCGCGGCCTGGCCGCCGACGGCGTCCGGGCTCGCGGTCTGGCCCTGACCGCCGACCTCTCCGTCCTCGGCCGCGGCCCGGAAGGGAAGGTCGAACTGCGACTGGAAACGGTCGAGGCCGGTGAAACCGTCCTGGAGGCGGCGGGGGCCGACCTGACCCTGGCCGGGGACGGGGCCCGGTTCCGGGTTTCGGCCCGGGGGGAGGCGCGGCAAAAGTTTTTCCTGGAGGCCGCCGGGAGCGCCGCCCGTCCCGGGGCCGGCCGCGGGGAACTGGAGCTGGACTACCTCCGCGGCGCCTGGGGCCCCTACCCCTTCGACCTGAAACGCCCCTGGCGGGGGTCCTTCGACCCCGACGGTTTCTCTTTCGGCGACTTCGAACTGGCCTGCGGCGGAGGGAGCCTCCGGGGCGGGGGAACCGCGTCGGCCCGCGGCTGGTCCGCGGAACTGCAGGGGGATCGGCTGCCCCTGGCCCCATGCTCCGTCTGGCTGGGAGAGGCGGTCTCGGGAACGGCGGACCTGGCCGGGCGCCTCTCCGGGGCGCCCGCGGACCCGGACGCCGACTTGGAACTGCGCCTCGACGGCGTCGGCTTCGGCGGGGACGGCGAAACCGCGGCGGGGGAAGGAAACCTGGAATTTTCCGGGCGCCTGGAGCGGCGCCGGCTCCAGGGGACGGCCCGGGCGCGGGGTCCCGGGGGAGGAGAGGCCCGAGCGGAGTTCTCCGTGCCGCTCGACTGTTCGCTCGCCCCCTTCCGCGTCCGGGTGCTCTCCGGCGAAACCGTCGCCGGACGCCTCGAAGCCGCCGGGAGCCTGGCGCCGCTCAACCTCCTGCCCCTCTTCGACGGGCAGGCCCTGGCCGGAGACGTGCGGGCCGAAGCCGTTCTGGAGGGATGCGCCGGCTCCGCCCGGCTCCGGGGGAAAGCCGTTCTCGCCGACGGTTCCTACGTCAACGACCTGACCGGCACCGCTTTCCGGAACGTCGCCGCCGAGGTCACGCTCGGCGAGGCCGGCGAGGCAGCCGTCGAGCTGCGCGCCGGCGACGGGCAGGGGGGGACCTTCAAGCTCCGGGGCCGGGTCGGGGTCGATCCGGGCGCGGATTTCCCCCTGGCCCTGCGGGCCGAGGCTTCCCGGTTCACCCTCCTGCGGGAAGACGACCTGACCGGGGCCGTCTCCGGAACCGTCGACGTCTCGGGAACGGCGGCGGCCCCGGCCGTCGCCGGCGACCTGGAACTCGGCCCCCTCTGGCTGACCCTGCCCGAGCGCCTGCCCGAGTCGATCCCGGAACTGGAGGTGGTCGAGATCAACCGTCCGGGAGGGGCGGCGTCCCCGGCGAGGCCGAGCGGCTCCGCGGGCTACCCCTCCCTGGACATCCGGGTGCGCATGCCGGGCAAAATCTTCGTCAAGGGGTGGGCCGTCGATTCCGAGTGGAAAGGCTCCCTGCGGGTCAGGGGCGAGGGCGGGGAACCTTCCGTCAGCGGCGTTCTGGAAACGGTTCGGGGGTACTTCGACCTGCTGGGGAAGCGCTTCACCATCGTCCGGGGCCGGCTCGGCTTCAACGGCCCTCCCAACCCCGTCATCCTGATCGAGGGCGAAGCCGAGGCCGCGGACATCGTCGCCAGGATCACGGTCTCCGGCACCTACCCCGACATCCGCCTCGATCTGCAATCGGACCCGCCGCTGGCCCGCGACGAGATCCTGGCCCGGGTCCTTTTCGGCAAGGACCTGAGCGAAATCACGCCCCTCCAGGCCCTCAATCTGGCCGCCGCCGTGGTCAGCCTCGGCACCGGCGGCCGCCCCGGGGTCATGGACAAGATCCAGGACCGGGTCGGCCTGGACCGCATGGAGCTGAGGGAGTCCCGGACCCGTTCCGGAACCGAGACCACCCTGGCGGTGGGGAAATACCTCACCGACAACGTCTACCTCGACCTGGAATCGGGGATCGGCGACGAGACCAGGAAGGTGGCGGTCGAAGTCGACCTGACCAGGCATTTCAGCGTGGAGAGCCGGGTGGGGGGAGACCTCAGCAACGGCATCTACCTCTACTGGAACTACGACTACTGAGCCGGACCGGAAGCTTCCCCGCCGAACCGGGCGACCGGCCGATGGCAGTAAGGGGCGGTCCCGTGCTTGCGGTAGTAATCCTGGTGGTAGCTCTCGGCGGGGTAAAACGTTCCGGCGGGAACGATTTCGGTCACGACGTCGTACCCGTTCTCCCTCAGCTTCCCCGTCAACTTCTCGGCGACGGCTTTCTGGTCGGAATCGAGGTAGAAGACCGCCGAACGGTACTGGTCTCCGACGTCGGGCCCCTGGCGGCCGAGCTGGGTGGGATCGTGGATCTCGAAGAACCTTCGCGCCAGGGCCTCGTAGTCGACCCGGGCCGGGTCGTAGACGACCTCGACGGCTTCGGCGTGGCCGGTGTCGCGGCGGCAGACGTCTTCGTAGCCGGGGTTCTCGACCGTGCCGCCGATGTACCCGGAGGTGACGGAAACGACCCCGGGGACCTGCTCCAGGTAGTATTCCACCCCCCAGAAACAGCCGCCGGCGAAAATCGCCCGCTCGGTGCGCTCCGGGGGGGCGGGGCGGAAATCCAGGGAGACGGAATTGACGCAGTGGCGGGTATCCTTCTCGGTCAGCCCCTCGCCGCGGAAGACATGGCCGAGGTGGGCGCCGCAGGCGGCGCAGACGATCTCGACCCTCAGACCGTCGGGGTCGGGAAGTTCGCGTACCGCCCCGGAGACGGCGTCGTCGAAAGCGGGCCAGCCGCAGCCGGAAGAAAACTTGTCCTCGGAACGGAACAGCTCCGCCCCGCAGCGGCGGCAGACGTAGACGCCCTTCTCCCGGTGGTAGAGGAACTCCCCGCTGAAGGGGCGTTCGGTCCCCTTGTGGACTATCACCCTCTCTTCTTCCGGCGTCAGTCGGTTCATTCCTTCCTCCCGGGCGCGGCCGCAGCCCCATCCCGACAGAACCGCGGCCGCCAGGGCCGCGGCCGCAGTCACCGCCCGGATTGTGCTGTCGGTTTTCACGGCGTTTCCCGTACCTTCAATATAGCCTATCGCCGCCGGGCGCGCCAACGAGCGCGCCCGGCCCACTCCCGTCTTGACAGTACCCCGACGGTGCCTGAAAATGATCGAAGGGGGTGTGGGGCACCCCCCCGGAGCACGTTATGTCCCGATTCATGAAGAAAGGGATCAAGCCCGCCGGGCTGCCGCCGGGAACCCCGTTTTACGTGGGCAACCTGGGGTCGTCGCCCGTCCGGATCACCTTCATCGCCTACTCCGAGGACGGGTTCAGGGAAGGCGAAATCACCGACCTCGCCGACCTGGCGATGCCGGCCCCCGGGTCGGGCATCACCTGGCTGAACATCGACGGCGTCCACCGTACCGATATCCTGGAACGGATCGGAACGGTCTTCTCCCTCCACCCCCTCCTGGTCGAAGACATCGCCAACACCGAACAGCGGCCCAAGGCCGAGGACTTCGAAAACCGGCTGTTCACGGTCATGAAGATGCTCACCTACGACCGGGCCCGGCACCGGATCGAGGCCGAGCAGGTGAGCATCGTCATCGGCGAGCGGACGGTTCTCTCCTTCCAGGAACGGGTGGGGGACATCTTCGATCCCATCCGCAACCGGATCCGGGAAGGCAAGGGCAAGATCAGGAAGATGGGAGCGGACTACCTTGCCTACTCCCTGGTCGACGCCATCGTCGACAATTACTTCGTCGTCCTGGAAGGAGTGGGCGACCGGCTCGAAACCCTCGAGGACGAGGTTCTGTCGGCGCCGGAGCCCCGGACCATGCAGCGCATCCACGACCTCAAGCGGGAGATGCTCTTTCTGCGCAAGGTCATCTGGCCCCTGCGGGAGACGATCAGCGGCCTGGCACGGGCGGAGTCTCCCCTGATCACGAAAGCCACGGCACTCTACTTCCGGGACGTCTACGACCACTGCGTCCAGGTCATGGACGCCATGGAGACGTTTCGGGATATGGCCTCGGGGCTGCTGGACACCTACCTCTCCACCCTCAGCAACCGCATGAACGAAGTGATGAAGGTCCTCACCGTCATCGCCACCACCTTCATCCCCCTCACCTTCATCGCCGGGGTGTACGGGATGAACTTCCGCTACATGCCCGAACTGCAGTGGAAGTTCGGCTACCCCGCTGTCCTGCTGGTGATGCTGGGGATCGTGGCGGCGATGCTGGTCTACTTCAAGAAGCGCCGCTGGCTGTAAGTAAGACCCGGTTCAGCTCTCGGGCATGGTCTCCAGCAGCGCCGCCGTCTCCACCGGGTACCCGACACCCGATTCCAGGCTGCGCGCGATCTCGCCGCGGAGACGGCCGATATCCCCGCGGCGGCGGATCCCCGACAGCTCCGGGAGCAACCAGTATTCCCGGTCGCGCAGCCGCTCCAGCGTCTCTTCGAGTATCCGCGGCCCCCTCCAGTCGATCCCCGAAAATATGCCGGGCAGGGACCCCGGCAGCCCCAGAAGATAATAGCCTCCGTCCCGCGAGGGGCCCAACACCACCCGCTCCCGCAGAAGCCACTCCGAGGCCGCCAGCAGGATCCCGGTCGAAAGCATGGGCACGTCCGAGGAGAGGAGCATGACGTGCTCCTCTCCCCTCCCGAAACAATACTCGAACATATTCTCGATCCGTCGTCCCAGGTTTTCCCCCTCCTGGTAGACGACGTCGATCCAGCCCGGGAGCCAATCGACGAACCATTCGCGGGAAGAATCGGCGGTGCAGGCGATCATGAAACGGAAGCTGTGCCGGGCCAACAACCCCACGATGTCGCCCAGGACCGCTCGGTAGAGCGCGGCAGCGGCGCGGAAGCCGATTTCACGCCCCAATTTCTTTTTTACCCTCCCGGGAGCCGGCTCGCGGGCGAAAACCACGAATATCGGCTCCCGGATCATCGAGCCCGAGAAAGCCCCGGCGTTTCCTCCCCGCGCCCGGAGCCGGTTTGATTTCGACGTTTTATTTTCACTTTGTCAGTCCTATCTAAAGTCTAGCCGCGGCGAAGGAAACCGTCAACCCCCGTCCGCCCGGCGCGGGGCCTCGGAGTTCGGGATCAGTTCCGCCGCCGGCGCCCCGAGGGCGGCTTTCGTTTCCCCAGCAGCTCCCGGGCGTGGCGGAGGGCGACGCTGGTGAGGTCTTTTCCTCCCAGCATCCGCGCCACCTCCTCCGCCCGGTCTTCTCCCCGCACTTCGGAGATCTCGGCCCGGGTCCTCCCCTCCGCGGCCTCTTTGACCACCCGGAACTGAGCGTCGGCGAACGCGGCGACGTGCGGCAGGTGGGTGATGCAGACGACCTGCCGGTTTCGGCCGAGACCGGCAAGCTTGGAACCGATGGCGTTGCCCATCTCCCCCCCGACGTTGGCGTCGATCTCGTCGAAAACCAGAACCGGGATCCGGTCGTGGGCTCCCAACACCGCCTTGATCGCCAGCATCACCCGGGAGATCTCCCCGCTGGAGGCGATCTCCCGCAGGGGGCGGACGTCTTCGCCGGCGTTGGGCGAAAAGAGGAACTCGATCGCGTCCGTCCCCGTCGAGGACGGCTCGCGGTCTTCCAGGGCGACCCGAAAGACCGCGTGGGAGAAGCCCAGGTCGCGCAGGTGGGCGGAGATTTCTTTCCCCAGATCGGCGGCGGCGCGGCGGCGGTCCCGGCCCAGGGCCCGCCCCTCGGCGGCGAGCCGCTCCCGGGCGAGGGCCAGGCGCTCCCGCAGGCGCTCGATGGTCTGGTTGCGCCCGCGGAGGCCCTCCAGTTCGGCCCGGGCGTTTTCCAGGTAGGCGAGAACTTCGGCGACGCTCCCGCCGTACTTGCGCTTCAAGCGCCGGAGGGCGTCGATCCGATCCTCGAGCGCGGCTTCGCGCTCGGGCGAAGCGGAGATTTCCCCGGTCCGCCGCTCCACTTCCGCCGCCAACTCCTGGACCCGGATGAGGATATCCTCGACTTCCTCCCGCCACCGGGGAGCCTCGGGAAGGAAAGCCCCCAGGTCTCCGACCAGGCGCCGGGCCGCGGTCAGGCTTTCGAACGCCCCCCCCTCCTCGGCCCCGAGGGCGGCGACCAGGGCCGAGGCGGATTCGATGATGGCGCGGGCGTTGGCGACTTCCCCGTGCTCGCGCACCAGGTCTTCCTCCGACTCCTCCCCGCAGGCCGCGGCTTCGATTTCCTCCACCGCGTACTCGAGCAGCTCGGCGCGGCGCTCGAATTCGCGGTCGTCGCCCTCCAGGTCCCGGAGCCCCCGCCGGGTTTCCTTCACCTCCTCCCAGACCCCGGCGTAGCGGGCCCGCGGGTCCTCCAGGTTCCCGTAGGAATCGAGGATGTCGAGTTGGAAGGAGGTCTTGAGGAGCGACTGGTGCTCGTGGGGCCCGTGCAGGTCCACCAGCAGGTCCCCCAGCCCCTTCAGGGTCTGAAGGGTGGCCGGGGAATCGTTGACGAAAATTTTACCGCTCCCTGAGCGCGAGAACGAACGGCGGATCACCAGCGCCCCGCCTTCGGGGGGAGGCATGCCCCGTTCCTCCAGGTAGCGCTGAACCGGAACGGGGTCGGCGAGTTGAAAGACGGCCTCGACGGCGGCTTCCTCGGCGCCCCGCCGGATCAGCCGACGGTCGGCGCGCTCGCCCAGGAGCAGCCCCAGGGCCCCCACCAGGATCGACTTCCCGGCGCCGGTTTCGCCGGTGATGACGTTCAACCCCTCCCCGAACTCGACCCGGGCCCGGGGGAGGATGGCGATGTCGCTGATTATCAGGGTCGCGAGCACGGCGGAATGCTATCATGCCGGGGTCCGGAAATACAGAGTTTGCCGCCGGCGCCGCGGCGTCGGCGGACGCGGAAGAGGAGGAACGACCATGAGCGCCGACGACGACGTGATCCGCCGCTACGGCGGGGTCCCGCTGAAGCCCGAAGACGTCACCCCCTACGAACGCTGGGCCATGTCCTATTTCCGCGACCGGGACCTGGTGTCGGACCCCGAAATGGAAGTCACCGTGCGCCTCGACATCACCCGGGTGGAGGAAGAATACGCCCGCGCGGGCGCGGAAGCCGAGGGGGGGACCCTGACCGCCTTCCTCACCTGGAGGCTCCTGCGGGCGCTGGCGCTTCACCCCTGCTTCAACCTGCGGTTCCTGGGGGGAAGCTGGTACCGCTTTCCCTCCCCTCCCCTTTTCTTCCCCGTTTTGGGAAGCGGAGACCGGCGCTTTCTGGACATTCTCATCGAGGGGGCGGCGCTGATGCCCTGGGAGGAGTTCGCCCGGGTCCAGCATCGGCGGATCGAGGAGGCCCGCGCCCGGCCGGAAGCCTGCCCGCCGGTGGACGAAGAGACCTGGAGCGTCGCCGTCTTCATCGGCAACCTGCCGTACCTGGATTTCACCTCGCTGGGGATCTTCCGCAACGTCAGGCACTCGGGCCGGCCGGTTTTCTACTTCGGCCGGAGAAGCCGGGGGGAAGGGCGCCTGACCGTCCCGCTCTACGTCCGGTTCGACCACGCCTCGACCGACCCCCTCCTCCTCGACGGGCTGATCCGGGATTTCCTGGCGGGCGCCTCCTGAACGCCGGAGCGGAAACGGCGCTCAGCGGGGAGGGGCCAGCGCCTCCGGTTCCACCCCCTCCCGGCGGTGGACGGTGGCCAGCACCTTGGGAACGTACATCCTGGTCTCGATAGGGAGGTGGGGGGCGGCGGCTTCGAAGGTGGCCGCCCCTTCCCGGCGCAGGACCCGCCCCACCCTCCCCTCGCCCGCGTTGTAGGCCGCCAGAGCCAGGGGCCAGGAACGGAAGCGCCCGTAGAGGAGCTTGAGGTAGCGGGCGGCGGCCCGGGCGCTTTTCGCCGGGAGGAACCGTTCGTCGTCCGGGGACGTCTGCAGGCCGAACCTGAGGGCGGTGTCGGGCATGAACTGATAGAGGCCCTTCGCCCCCGTGGGGCTGACCGCCCGGGGGTTGAACGAAGATTCCACCTCCGCCAGCCAGACCAGCTGCGGGGGCAGGCCCTCGCTCTCGAAAATCTTTTTCAGGCCCGGAACCAGTTCCGCGGCGGCGGCGGGGGCGGGGCGGGAGGCGAGGCGTTCCTTCCAGAGCAGGTAGCTGCTCACGGCCTCGGTCCGTTCTCGCGCCACTTCGGGGGCGACCGGGGGAGCGGGCCGGGACCGGGGAACGATCCCGGGCGCGGCCTCAGCCGGGGGCGGGCTCGCGGAGGGGGCGCCCCCCCCCTCGGGCGGAAGGTAATAGGAGACGTAGCGGGCCAGTTCCAGGTAATCGATCCTCTGGCGGAGCCAATCCGCGTAGGGTCGGCCCTCCTCGGTCGCATCCAGGATTTCCAGGGCCCGGAGCGCCTCGGGCAGAAGCCAGGCCAGGGGCTCGAGGCTGCCGCCCTCGCGGGCGGCGGTCAATCCGTCCCAGAAGCGGCGCCACTGCTCGGGGCCGGGCAGCGTCAGCCCGTCCAGGATCGGGGCGGGCACGTACTCCTCCACCCCCGCCAGCCCCGCCTGCCGGGCGGCTTCGCGCAACGTCGGCGGCTCCTCCGCCGCCCGTGCCGGCGAAAGGATCGCGAGGCCCAGGAGGACCGCGGTCAGTTTCAAGCTCATTTCCTTTTTTTTCACGCGTGCTACACTCGGTTTCGGGATTATTTCAAAAAGCAGGCTCGGCAGCCAGGAAAAGACCGATGAGAAACGTTCTGAGCCGGGCGTCGGCAGGCGCCGAACCGGACGCGCCCGGGACCCGGTCGCCATGAGCGGGTGCCGCATGTTCGTAACCGACCTGGACGGCACCCTGGCGGGGGGCGACCGGACGGTCGGCGCCGTCAACCGCCGCTGTCTCGAGGCGCTGGGGGAACGGGGGGTCCTCCGGGTGATCGCGACCGGCCGGTCGCTCTATTCGGTCCGCGCCGTTCTCGAACCCGCTTTCCCCGTCGATTACCTGGCCTTTTCCTCCGGGGCCGGGATCGTGCATTGGCCCTCGGGCAGACTGGTGAGAAGCAGCCGCCTGACCTGGGAAGAAACGGCGGGGGCGGTGGAAGTTCTCCTGCGGGCGGGCGCCGACTTCATGGTCCACCGCCGGATCCCGGTCAACCACCGGTTTCTCTGGTACGGCTCCGGGGAGGAGAACCTCGATTTCAGACGGCGGATCGACCTCTATCGAAACTGCTGTTCGGCGGGGCCGATTCCGCTCCCCGAAGGCGAATACTGCCAGGTGGTGGCGATATTCCCCCCGGGGGGGGCGGGCGAGTTCGAGCGGGTCCGGAGCCGGTTCCCGGGATTGACGGCCGTCCGTTCCACCTCCCCCCTGGACCGCCGCTCGATCTGGCTCGAGATCTACCCCGCCGGCGTGTCCAAGGCGGCGGCGGCGCGGTGGCTGGCGGCGCGGCACGGCATCCGCCGGGAAGAGACCGGCGGCATCGGCAACGATTACAACGACCACGACCTCCTGTCCTGGGTGGCGGAAGCTTTCGTGGTGGCCAACGCCCCCGGCGAACTCCGCTCGCTCTTCCCCGTGGTCGCCTCCAACCGGGATGACGGTTTCTCCGAGGCGGCCCGGCGGCTGTTCCGGCCGTAAGCGGCCCGGGCCCGGTCAAGAGCGGGCCGCGAACTCCGCCACGTAGTTCCGGAAGCGTTCGACGGCCCGGACCGTCACCGGGCCCGGCGCACCGGCGCCGATGGCCCGCTCGTCGACCCGGACCACCGGAACCAGTTCCTTGTTGGTGGCCGTCAGGAAAACCTCGTCGGCCGCCAGGAGTTCTTCCAGGGAGATATCCCGGATTTCCACGGCGGCGTCGGACGCGAACAGGTCGAGCACGACCCCCCGGGTGATCCCGGGGAGGATGCCTTCTCCCGGGGTGACCAGCCGTCCCGAAGAGACCATGAAGAGGTTGGTGGTCTCGCCTTCCCGGACCATTCCCCCGCCGTCGACCAGCAGGGCTTCCACCGCCCCCCGGGAGCGGGCGCCGGCGACGCTGACCACCGCCGCCAGATAGTTGAGGGTCTTCGCCCCCGGGTAGCTGCGCGTCCGGCGGACGACGGAGACGGAGACTCCCCGCTGGTACCACCAGGCGGGACAGGCCTGAACCGGAGCCGCCAGCACCACCAGCCGGGGGTCGCCCCCGGGCGTGAAAAAGTCGGGGCTGGAGCCGCCGCTGACGACGATCCTGACGGTCGCCTCCGGAAGCCCGGCCGCGGCCAGCACCCGGTCGATCAGCCCCATCAACTCGTCTTCTTCCCAGGGAAAAGGGAGCGCGACGGCGCGGGCGGAAGCGCGGAGACGGCGCAGGTGCTCGCGGGGGTGGAAGGGGCGCCCGCCGTAGGTGCGTAAAAAATCGAAGACCCCGTACCCCCGCAGGAAAGCGAGGTCGTCCACGGGGACGACGGCTTTTTCCGCGGGCACGATCTTCCCGTCGATGTAGCAGGCACCCTTCATTGTTCCCCCGGTCGGACAGGAATTCTACGGAAGGAACGCCGCGGGCTCAACCGCTAATCCGGGGCGGCGATTAATTGCTTGACACCAACGTCCGGATGGTTCAAACATTATTTACTATGCGCGTCCGGACCACAGGCCGGGTATGAAGACGCGGATTCCAGGGAGAAGGTTTCTCATCTTCGACCGGGACGCCACCCTCATATCCAGCCGGGAGATCGCCTATGCCTGTTACCTGGCGGCGTTCGAAGCGGTGGTGGCCGAAGCGCTCCCCGCCCTGGCCCCGATCGACGGCGAAACCCATTGGCGGGAGTACCATCCCTTCGAACCCGCGCTCTTCTACCGCCGCCGCTACCCGTCCCTGGAGGACGACGCCATCTCCCGGGCGGGCGATGCGAGCTGGCGGTTCTATCTGGAACACGCCGCCCGGCCCGAATTCAACCCGGTCATCCCCGCCATCCCGGATTTCGTCCGCACCCTCAAACGGGACGGCTTCGAAGTCGTCGTCCTCACCTCGGGACGCTTGGAGAACGAATTTATGGAAGAGCACGGCATTCCCGTGGACGCCTGCTACAGCATGGTGAGGATGCGGGAAAAGGGCCTCCCCGCCGCCGAAAAGGGCGAGGCCATCTCCTATATCCTGGGACGGCACGGGCGCGGGCGCGGCGATGCCGTCACCATCGGCGACAACCCCAGGGACCACGTCGAGGGGATCGCCTCGGTGGGGGCGGCGTACGGACTCGGTTCGGCCACCGCCCGGGAGGAACTGCGGGGGGCGGTCGATCATTTCGCGGAATCGGTCGAGGACTTCTATCCGCTCTTCGGCCTGAAGCGCCCGGGCTAGTCTAGAGCCACTGGCGCGAGGAGGAGACGACGACCCCGTCGATCTCCCGCTCGATCCGATCCTCGGCCGACCGGAGCAAGCGGTCGACGGAAGCGGCGTCGACGGCGGCGGCGACCACGCTCCACTGGGCCCGCTGGAGGTTATCCTGGCGGCCGCTTTCGACCACGACGCAGCCTCCGGCGCTTCCGAGCCGATCCTTCAATCCCCGCAGGCGGTGGCGCTTCTCCTTGAGGGTGCGGCAACCGGGAAGCATGATCTCGATTTCGAGCAGGGCCACCCGGATCACGGCCGGGGCTCCTTGTCCGTCACCTGCAGGGGAGTGGGAAAAAGCGAGAGCTGGTCCGTGTTCTCCGGGCAGCGGCGGCAGAAGGAAAAGCGGCGGCGGCGGCGGCCGCGGCACACTTCCCGGGTGATCAGGTAGGAACTCCCCGGGCAACGCAACCGTTCCTTCCCTTCCGGCGGCGTCATCAATCCAGGGGATGAACGACGATCCCGGAACGCAGCTTGGGTTCGAACCAGGTGCTTTTGGGGGGCATGATCCGGCCCGCGTCCGCGATCGCCATCAACTCCTCCACCGAGGTGGGAAACAGGGAGAACGCCACCCCGCCGCCGGCGTCCACCCGCTGGCGCAGCTCGTCCGTCCCCCGGATTCCGCCCACGAAATCGATCCGTTTGTCGGTGCGGGGATCGCCGATGCCCAGCACCGGGGCCAGGAGGTTGTCCTGGAGAATGGAAACATCGAGCGCTCCCACCGGGTCCGCCCCGGCATAGGTTTTCGGAAGCGCCCGCAGCCGGTACCAGTTCCCGTCCAGGTAGGCCCCGAACTCGTGGGGTCCGCCCGGCTTGACCGGGGCGTTCCCGGGGGACGCTTCCACCCGGAACGACTCCCCGGTCCGGGCCAGGAATTCGGCGGCGCTCAAGCCGTTCAGATCGCCCACCACCCGGTTGTAGTCCATGATCCGCAACTGGTCGTGGGGGAAGATCACGGCCAAAAAGAAATTGTACTCCTCGTCCCCGGTGTGGCCCGGGTCGGCGGCGCGGCGCAGCTGCCCCACCCTGGTCCCGGAAGCGCTGCGGTGGTGGCCGTCGGCTACGTAGAGGCAGGAGATGTCCTTGAACACCGCGCCGATGCGGGCGACGAGTTCGGGGTCGTCGGTCTTCCAGAAGGTGTGGCGGACGCCGTCGTCGGCGGTGAAATCGTAGAGCGCCGGGTGCGCGGTGACCTCCTCGGCCAAGGCGAGAGCTTCCGGACGGCTGCGGTAGGTCAGAAACACCGGGCCGGTGTTGGCGTTGAGGGTATCGACGTGCCGGATCCGGTCGGCTTCCTTGTCGGCCCGGGTCTTCTCGTGTTTCTTGATGACGTCGTTCTCGTAATCCTCGATCGAGGCCCCGGCCACCAGACCGGTCTGGGTATGGGCGCCCATAGTCTGCCGGTAGAAATAATAACAGGGTTCGGGGTCGCGGATCAGGATCCCCTCACGGACCAGCCTCTCCAGGTTTTCCCGCCCCTTGGCGTAGACGGCGTCGTCGTAGAGATCGATCTCTTCGGGAAGGTCGATCTCCGGTTTGACCACGTGCAGAAAACTGTCCGGATTGCCCCGGGCCCGGGCCCGGGCCTCGGCCGAACTGAGAACGTCGTAGGGAGGAGAAGCCACGCGTTCGACTTTCTCCGGAACGGGCCGCAGCCCTCGAAAAGGATTGATCCGCACCATCGCTGCCTCCTTGCCGTATTCGGCGTACGCGCCCGCTATTAAAGCATTCCCCCGGGCTCCAGTCCAGGGGCGTAAACTAAGGCGCCCCGCGGAATATCCGCGGGGCGCCCGACCGGTAAAGGAGGGTTACCGGTCGTTTCCGTCGGGACCGATCAGCTCACCTCGATCCGGCGCGGGGTCTCTTCCTTGGTCTTGTAGAGGACCACTTCCAGGATCCCGTCCTTCAGGGAGGCTTCGATCCGTCCCCGGTCGATGATGTTTCCCAGGACGAACCTCCGGCGGAATTCGGCCGCCGGGTGTTCGCTGTAGACCGTACGCAGTTTCTCGTCCGCGGCCGGCCTCACGCCCCGGATGGTCAGGTCGTCCTCCTCGACGATCAGGTCCAGGTTCTCCCGGGTAACCCCCGGCAACTCGGCCTGAATGACCACCCGGTCGTCCTCTTCCCTGATTCCTACCGGCGGAACCAGGAACGGGCTTTCGTTGGTCGACTGCATTTCCTTCTCCTTCCGGGGGACGTTATTCCCCGATCTCGATCTTGCGGGCCTTCACTTCCTCTTTTTTGGGGAGGCTGATCTCCAGGACTCCGTCCCGGCAGGCAGCCTTGATCCCCTGGGCGTCGACCTTGGAGGGGAGTTGAATCACCCGCTGGAACGAACCGTAGACCCGCTCCAAACGGTGATAATCCTTTTCCGTCACCTCCTCCTCCTGTTTCTTCTCCCCCTTGATGATCAGCGTATCCCCCTGGATCGAAACGTCGATGTCCTTCTTCTCGATCCCGGGAAGATCGGCCTTGACCACCACCCGGTCGTCGTCCTCGAAGACGTCTACTACCGGAACCCAAGCTCCCTCGAAAAGGCCGGTGCGGCCTCCCCGGAAAGGAGAAAGGGTTTTCTCCACCAGCTGATCCAGTTCGCTCCTGAACCCGGTAAGGAGGTCCAGGGGGTCTAGATCTCTGGCCGGTCTCCATTTAATAAGAGCCATATCCTGCCTCCTTGGTTGCCCCCGGGCTCCCCGGCCCGGGAATTTTTGGTGCTCCTTCACTTCTTATAAGAGCAAACAATATGCCAAGAGCTGGCCGATGTGAAAATACATCCTAAGTTTTTATAGAACATAATGATACAAACATCTATATCCATGATCCCCGGCGCCGCCCGCTGCGGAAAATGTATCCTTTTGAGCCGGTTTCGGGAAGACGGTGTTCCCATCTGTCGAAAGAGAAAGAACCACGCGCCGCTTGCGGCGGGAAAGAGGCGCCGGTAGAATCGGGGTATGCGGCGCTGTATATCGTTTCTACTCACGACCGCGGTCGGCTTGGGGACCGGATGCGGCGGCGGGACGGTCTCGACCGGGGATTTCGACCGGATCCGCGACCGGGGGACGCTGCGCATCCTCACCCATTCCTCCGGGGACGGGTACCTTCCCCGCGACGGGTACCCCCTCGACCGGGAGCTTTCCCTGGCCCGGCGGTTCGCCCAAAACCAGGGCCTGAAGGCGGAGACGGTGGCGGTCGAGCGCTTTTCCGACCTGATCCCGGCGTTGCAGCGCGGGGAGGGGGACCTGATCGCCGCCAACATGACCGTGCTCGATTCCCGGCTGCGGGACGTCGACTTCACCGTTCCCGTGGGTTCGTCTCACGAGCTGATCGTCTCCCGGGCGGGGGAACCGGCGGTCGCCGAGCTCGACGACCTATCGGGCAGGACGATCGCGGTCCAGGAAGGCACGTCCTTCATGGAGACCGCCCGCTATATCCAAACCAAGTTCCCCGAGGTTACGGTCAAAACCATTCCCGGGAACCTATCCCAGGACGAGATTCTCGACCGCGTCGCCGCCGGCACCGACGACTTGACCGTCGACGACAGCAACGTCCTGGCGGCGGCGCTCGCCTACCGCGACGACGTAATCGCCGGGGTCAGAGTCACCAACGAATGCGACCTGGCCTGGGCGGTGCGCAAGGGGAACCCCGAGCTGCGGAAGCGCCTGGACCTGTTCCTCGACGGGGCCGCCGCCCGCCGGGAAGGCGCACCCCGCACCCGGGAAGACCTCCCCGGGATCAAGCAGAGAAACGTCCTGCGGATCCTGACCGTCAACAACGCCGCCTGTTACTTCATCTACCGGGGCGAACTGCTCGGATTCGAGTACGAACTGGCCGCGAAATTCGCCGAAAGCCTGGGGGTGGAACCGCGCATGGTCGTGGCCCCGGCCTACGGCGACCTCATTCCCTGGCTGCTGGAGGGGCGAGGGGACCTGATCGCCGCCAGCATGACCCCCACCGACACCCGGAAAGACCGGGGGGCAGCCTTCACCGTCCCTTACGACCGGGTTCGGGAGATGCTGGTCGCCCGGCCGGGAGAGAACGTGCCGAAGACCGCGCGCGATCTGGCCGGGAAAACGATCACGGTCAGAAAAGACAGCTCCTACCGCCGGACCCTGGAGAAAATCCGCGCCGCCGGCGTCGATCTCCGGATCGCCGACGCCCCCGCCGACCTCCAGACCGAGGAACTCATCGCCGGCGTGGCCGACGGCACCTACGACTACACCGCGGCCGACAGCAACATTCTCGACATCGAACTGGCCTGGGGGGTGCCGGTGATCGGCGCTTTTCCCCTCACCCCCGAAGAGGTCCCCCACTGCTGGGCGGTACGGAAGACCTCCCCCGAACTCCTCGAAGCCGCCGACGCCTTCCTCTCCTCCACGTACCGGAGCGCCTTCTACAATATCGCCTACCGCAAATACTTCCGCGACCCGCGCGGGGCCGGGAACGGGAACGGCCCCCGGGAGGTGGCCGACGGGGCAATCTCCCCCTACGATGCCCTGGCCCGAAAATACGGAGAGCGCTATTCCATCCCCTGGCTTCTGATCGTAGCCCAGATGTACCAGGAGAGCCGCTTCCGTCCCGACGCCGTCTCCTGGGCCGGGGCCAGGGGGCTGCTCCAGGTCATGCCCGCCACCGCCCGGGAGCTGAAACTTTCCCCCCTGGACGACCCGGAGACGGGCACCCACGCCGGAGTCAAGTATCTCTCCCTGATGCGGGACCGGCTCCAGGACAAGACCGCCGACCCCGGAAACCGGCTGTGGTTCTCCCTGGCCGCCTACAACGCCGGCGTCGGCCACGTCTTCGACGCCATCCGCCTGGCCCGGCAGCAGGGATGGAAGCCCGATCTCTGGTTCGAGAACGTGGAGCGGGCCATGCTCCTGCTGGCTCAACCCGAGTACGCCGCGAAGGCCCGGTACGGCTACGTCCGGGGAAAAGACGTGGCCGGGTACGTCAAGAAGATCCGCGACCGTTTCCGCGCCTACGAGGCCCTGGCCGGCGCGGGCCCCTGATCGCCGTCGGCGCTCAGGACCGGGCGAGGACGGCCCGAACCCGGGCCAGGAGTTCGGTCCCCCGGACCGGCTTTCGGATATAGTCGGAAATCCCGCACTCCACCACCCGGTCGGCCATCTCCCCCGAGCTGTACCCGGAAAGGATGACGATCCTGAGACCGGGGTAGCGCTCCCGGAGACGCGCCTGCGTCTCCTCCCCGCTCATGACCGGCATGTTCATGTCCAGGATGGCGAGGTCGGGCGCGGCCTCCGCCGCTTCCAGCAGCTCCAGCGCCTGCTGCCCGTTGCGGGCCGCCGTCACCTGGAAACCCTCGTTCCGGAAGAGCGTGACCAGCATCCCCCGGACGGAATCTTCGTCTTCCACCAGAAGAATCCGGACGGTTCCCGGCGCGACCTCCGCCGCCGGTTCCGCCGGGATCGGCGGTTCCACCGGGAGGTACACCCGGAACGAGGCGCCTCCAGCGGCTCCGGCGGCGACCACGATCCCGCCCCCGTGGGCCTTGACCGTTCCGTACACGGCGGAAAGCCCCAGCCCGCTTCTTTTGGGCCGGGTCGTAAAAAACGGTTCGAAGATCCGCTTGGACAGCTCCGGGGGGACCCCGGGGCCGGTGTCCTCCACCCGGAGTTCGAGATAGCGGCCGTCCTTGATGCCGTCCGGGTTGACGGAGGGGTCGCCCGAGGAGAAAACGGCGTCGGCGGTGGCGATCTTCATGCTTCCGCCGCCGGGCATGGCGTCGCGGGCGTTCAGACCCAGGTTGAGGACAAGGTTGCGCAGTTGGGAGAAATCCCCCCGGACGACGCGGTCGGACGCGTCCAGATCGAGGGCGATCTCGATTTTTTTATCGATGGCCCGGGAGAGCAGGGCCGCCGCCTCGCGCGCCGCCTGGTGCACGTCCGCCGGAATCAGGGACCGGTGCTGGGTGGGGGAGAAAGCCAGCAACTGCTGGATCAGGTCGGAGGCCCGCTCGGCGCCGGTCATGATCCAGCGGGCGCATTCGAGAAGCTCTCCGGGTTCCAGTTCCCTGGTCAGGATCTCGGCGTAGCCGAGGATGGCCGAAAGCTGGTTGTTGAAATCGTGGGCCAGACCCCCGGCCAACTGGCCCAGTGCCCGCATCTTGTCGGAATGGTGCAGCTCCCGTTCCATCCGGCGGCGTTCGGTGATGTCGTCCATCAGGCCGAGAATGACCACCGGGGAACCGTTCTCGTCGACGATCGGCACCTTGAAGGTCTGGGCGATACCGGCTCCCTGGGAGTAAAGCAACGGTTCCTCGCCCAGGTCGAGAACCTTGCGGGTTCGGACCGCCTTCATATCCGTTTCCCGAAAAGCGTCCGCCAGTTCGGGGCCGAAAATCTCCAGATCGGTCCGGCCCAGGATCTCCTCGGCCGGGATCCCGGTCAACTCCACCGCTTTTTCGTTCCAGAGCAGGTAGCGCCCGTCGTCGCCCAGATCCTTGGCGAAGACGCCCACCGGCAGGTTTTCCAGAAGGCCCGCCAGGAGTCCGCGGCCGCCGGCGACCTGCAGTTTCCGGGTCCGTGACCGGCCGACGTCGCGCACGAGCAGGGCCGCCACGGGGTGGCCGCCCAGGGTGAAACCCGAAAGCGAAACCTCGGCCGGGAACAGGGAACCGTCGAGGCGGCGATGGGTCTGCCGCCGTCGGGCCAGGCCTTCGCGACCCGCGCCGGGGGGGGAGGCGACGACCACGGCGTCGAGAGGGAGACCCCGCAATTCCGAGCGCGCGCGGGCGTAGAGCTTCTCGGCGGCCGGGTTGCCGTCGAGGATCGTCCGGGTCTGGGTGTCGACCAGGAGAAGGGGTTCGGCGATCATGGCGGCCAAACGCCCCGAGACGGGGGGCGCGTCCAGCCGGAACCCTCCGGCGGTGCCGTCGCTCGGCGGCGGCGGCCGATCTATCCGTTTCCTGCGCACGCCGCCCAGTGTATCCCGATTCCTCCGACGAAACAATCCGAGAGTCCATCCGGGCGCCGGGCGCACCCAAAATTGCGGGTAGTAAAGTCGTTCCCCGTGCGCTATAGTCCACATGCTCCGCGCTCGCGCGGACAGAGTGTGGAAAGGAGACGCCATGTGCGGAATCGTCTGTTACGTCGGGAAAAAGAACGCCACTCCCATCCTCCTGGAGGGACTGCGCCGGCTCGAATACCGGGGTTATGACTCGGCGGGGATAGCCGTCGTCACCCCGGAGAGGACGGTCATGATCAAGGCGGTGGGCAAGGTCGCCGACCTCGAGGCCAAAGTCGACGGCGTCGACCCCGAGGGGACCATGGGAATCGCCCATACCCGCTGGGCGACCCACGGCCGGGTCACCGAAGCCAACGCGCACCCCCATACCGGCCAGAGCGGCAAGCTCTTCCTGGTTCATAACGGAATCATCGAGAACTTCCAGACCCTCAAGGACGAGCTGCTGGAACTGGGCCACGTTTTCCTCTCCGAAACCGATACCGAAGTCCTCGCCCACCTTATCGACGAATACTACCGGGGGAACCTGGTGGAGGCGGTGCGCCGGGCGCTGAGCCGCGTCCGGGGGACGTTCGGGATCGCCCTTTTCCACGAGGACGAGCCCAGAAAGATCGTCCTGGCCCGGAGGGGGTCCCCCTTGGTCCTGGGGATCGGGACCGACGAGCTCATGGCCGCCTCGGACGTCACCGCCATGCTCCGGATCACCAAGCAGATCATCCACCTCGACGACAACGAACTGGCGGTGCTGGACGACAACGACTACACCATCAGCGATTTTCAGGAACGCCCGATCGAAAAATCCGCCGAAACCGTGGAGTGGACGGCGGAAGACGCCGACTGCGGCGGGTTCCCCCATTACATGCTCAAGGAGATCTTCGAACAGCCCGAGGCGGTCGAAAACGCGATCCGGGGGCGGCTGGTGGAGGGAGAAGGCGTTTCCCGCCTGGGAGGTCTGGAGACCGTCATCGAGCGTTTCAAGGACATCGACAGGATCATCTTCGTTTCCTGCGGCACTTCCTACCACGCGGGGATGCTGGCCACCTACATCTTCGAGCGCATCACCGACATCAACGTCGGGGTCGAGCTGGCCTCCGAGTTCCGTTACCGCAACCTGCGCCTGGACCGCCGTACCGCGGTCATCGCCCTCTCCCAATCGGGGGAGACCGCCGACACCCTGGCCGCGATCCGGGAAGCCAAGCGCAAGGGAGCGCTGGTGCTGGGGATCGTCAACGTGGTCGGCTCCACCATCGCCCGCGAAACCGACGCCGGGGTCTACAACCACGCCGGGCCCGAGATCGGCGTGGCCAGCACCAAGGTCTTTCTTTCCCAGTGCGTCATTCTCGTCCTCATGGGGCTGCTCATCGCCCGCTACCAGCGCCTCTCCCTCAGCGACGGACTGCGGATCGCCGACGCCGTCAAGCTTCTTCCCGACCAGATCCGGGAGATCCTGCACCAGGTTCCCGCCATCGAGGACCTGGCGCGGCGTTACGCCCGCTACGACGATTTCCTCTTCATCGGGCGGCTCTACAACTACCCCATCGCCCTGGAAGGGGCCTTGAAACTGAAGGAAATTTCCTACATCCACGCCGAGGGCTACGCCGCCGGGGAGATGAAGCACGGCCCCATCTCCCTGATCGACCCCGGGTTCCCCACGGTGGCGCTCATCCCCTCCGATTCCTCCTTCGACAAGATGATCAGCAACATCGAGGAGATCAAATCCCGCGCCGGAAAGATCGTCGCCGTGGCCCAGGCCGGCGACGAGCGCATCGAACGGTTCGCGGACGACGTGATCTACGTTCCCTCGACGATCGACTTCCTCCAGCCCATTCTCAATACCGTCCCCCTGCAGCTGCTGGCTTACTACATCGCCCTGGAGCGGGATTGCGATCCGGACAAGCCCCGCAACCTGGCCAAAAGCGTAACCGTGGAATAACCGGCCGGTTCCGGCTTCCGCCGGGCCGGCTCAGCCCGGAGAAGAAAGCATAGCTCGAGGCGCTTTCCCGACCATCTCCCTGGAAGAAGCCCGGAGCCAAGCGCGGGAAGGGGGGATTTCCCTGCGCGAGGCGGAGATCGACGCCCTCGAAAGGGGGATCGTTCCGCTGCGCTATGTCCGCAACATCCCCGTCTTCGGCATCGAGGGGCAGTTGAAGCTGCTGCGGGCCCGGGTCGCGGTCGTCGGCGCGGGCGGCCTGGGGGGCTTGGCCGTCGAACTTCTGGCCCGGGCCGGCACGGGGGAGCTGGTCATAGTCGACGGCGACCGGTTCGGTGAAGACAACCTCAACCGCCAGATCCTCTGCCGGATCGAGGACATCGGGGCGCCGAAAACCGAAGCGGCGGCGCGGCGGGTGCGGGAGATCAACCCCGCCGTCACCCCTATCCCCCGCCGGGTTTTCCTGGACGACGACAACGCCGACGGCATCCTGCAAGGCTGCGACGCCGCCCTGGACGCCCTCGACCACATCGGGGCCCGGCTGGCGCTGGAGCGAGCCTGCGCCCGGGTCGGGATACCCCTGGTCCACGGTTCGATCGGCGGTCTCCTCGGGGAGGTGGCGGTAAGCGCGCCCGGGTCGGGGAGGCTGGAGGCTCTCTTCGGCGCCGACGGCCCCGCCCGGGGAGCCGAAGTCGAGCTGGGAACCCCCACCCCCACCCCGGCGGCGGTGGCGGCGCTCCAGGTTTCCGAGACCGTCCGCCTACTCACGGGGGGCGGGGGCCCCCTGGCGGAGAACCTGCTCATCTGCGACCTGGACGCCCTCGTTTTTCCCCTGGTCCGCCTGAAGAACAGGGAGCCGGAGCCGTGATTTCCCTGACCGTTCACCTCTACGGCAAGTTCAAACGGCCGGGAACCGGCGGCGATATGCGCATGGAGGCGGAGGCGGGGACCTCGGTGGGCGAACTCATGGACCGCCTGGGTCTCAGGGGGGAAGTCTACCGGATGGTCCTGGTCAACGGCATCCGGGTGGGAGACGGTCACCGCCCGGCCGACGGCGACGAACTTCACGTCTTTCAACCGGTGGGCGGTGGATAGATCCGTCTCCGACAAAGCCCGTTGACGCGGCCCCGACGACGCGGGTATACTGGAGACGAGGTTGTCGGCTTTACTCAAGCAGGGAGTTTGTCCATGAAAAGAGGGTTCTGCTGCGCCGCTTTTTCTCTTCTGCTCGCGGGAACCGCCGTTTCCGCCCCGCTCATCCAGGAAGGCTTCGACGATTATCAGACCGGGGTCCGGCCCGCGGGCTGGACCTTCAACGGCTGCTCTGCCGATTCCGACGTCTACACCTCCAGCGGCTACTTCGGCCTGGCCTCCCCCTCGATCAAGCTGGACGCCACCGGCGACAGCATCACCACCGCCGCTTTCGCCGGGGCCGGAAGCCTCTCTTTCTGGGTCCGGGGGGTCTCCATCAACCCGTCCTCGTCGCTCCTGATCGAGGAATACTACGCAAGCGCCTGGGGAACCGTCACCGACATCTTCTCCCTCCCCACTTCGGGAACCACCATCGGGCTGCTGGCGTTGAACCCCTCCAGCAGCCAGCTTAAGTTCACCTACACCAAGGTGGCCGGGAACCTCGGATTCGACGACGTCGCCGTCTTCGAATTCACCACGACCACCACCACCACCACTACCACCGTCACCACCACCACGGTCACCACCACCACCGGGAGCACCTCCACCACCACCTCGGGCCCCACCACCAGCACCACCACCACCGCCCTGACCTGCGACGCCGTTTACGAGGGGTTCGACGACTACAATATCGGGGTGCGGCCCGCGGGCTGGACCTTCAACGGCTGCTCCTCGGATTCGGACGTCTACACCTCCAGCGGCTACTTCGGCCTGGCTTCTCCCTCGATCAAGCTGGACGCCACCGGCGACAGCATCACCACCGCCGTCTTCGGTCCGGGGTGCCCCTACGACCTCAGTTTCTGGATCCGGGGCGTCTCCACCGGCGCCGGCAGTTCCCTGCTGGTCGAAGAGTTCTACGCCTCCTCCTGGGTCCCCCTGACCGACATCGCCACCCTGCCCACCACCGGCACGGTCATCGGGGCCCTGCGCCTCAACCCCTCCTCCGCCCAGGTCCGCTTCACCTATACCAAGAGTTCGGGAAACCTGGCCTTCGACGACTTCTTCCTCGATCCGCCCCCCACCCCCACTCCGTCCGCCTCCACCACCCCCAGCCTGCCGCCGACGCCCTCTCCGACCGCGACCCCGGGTAAAACCCCGACCCCCACCCCGGAGGGGTAAGAGAGCCCCCCCCCCCCCCCCCCCCCCCCCCCCCCCCCCCCCCCCCCCCCACCC
>DAOSXE010000022.1:0-16567 GCA_035380285.1 bacterium
CCCGAACCCAGGAGGCTGAATATGAAACGGATCGGGTTACTCTCCCTGGCGGCGGTCATGGCCGTCGGGGCGGCGACGGGCTTCTCGCAGCAGCACCGCGGGATGCGGTACGACCCCGAGAAGCTGCAGGAGAAACTGGGCCTGACCGACGAGCAGGCCGCTCAGATCAGGGAAGTGGAACACCGGTACGCTCTGGCCGCGGTGGACACGGGCGCGGCCATCGCCAAGGCCCGCCTGGAGTTCCGCGACGAGATGTCTTCGGCCACCCCCGACCTGGAGAAATGCCGTAGGCTGGCCGGCGTCATCTCCTCGGCCCAGGCCGACCAGAGCCGGGCCCAGCTGGAAAAACAGGTGACCATCCGGTCGATGCTCACTCCCGACCAGTGGAAGCAGTACATGAAGCTCAACCGTCCTTCCCGCCGCGGCGCCCGCGGTTCGGGCGAAGGACGGGGGCCGGGCGGAATGGCCGGCCGGATGTCCGGAGGCGGCATGGGCGGCGAGGGTTGCAGGGCCGCTGCCCCCGTCGAGGAATAACCGATACCCTCCCGGCGGCGGCGGCTTCGGCCGCCGCCGCTTTTTTATCGGTTCAGTTCCCGGCAGAGCCCCAGCACCGGCCCGGCCAGGCGGGTAAGGGAGGTTTCCATCTCCGAGTTCGATTCCGTGAACCGCTCGGCCTCGAAGATACGGCAGGGAAGCGCCAGGTTCCAGGAATACAGGTTCCCTTCCTTCAGCTTCTCCAGGCCTTTCCGGGCTTTTTCCCGGATGATTTCCCTGACCGAGGGGACTACCAGGAAATCGCGGATGGGGAAGACCGCCCGCACCGCGAAGTACCAGGCGATATCGGCGAAGACGCCCTCGTTCTCGGCGAGTTCCCCCAGGGGCCGGTCCAGTTCCCCTTCCAACAGCTTGCGGAAGTAAAGTTCCCGCCGGGTCGAGGTCCTTCCCCCCATCTCCAATCCGGCGCGCAGATGACGGCAGGTGAATAAGAGGGAAAAAGTGGGCTGTTCCACCTTTTTCAAGGCGGGGTCGGGTCGGAACGCCACCCAGATATAGCCCGAGGTCGGATTGACCCGGGAAATGGAGTCCAGCCAAACCCGGTATCCCGCGGCCCGGAGACGGTCTTCGAACCCCGGCGCCCAGTGCTCGATACGCGTGCGCAGGCGGGCCAGATCCCGGAAATCGCGGGGGGAAAGGGAGAGGTCGGGCGCCCCCCTTCTCAGGTTCAGGATCGGTTGTCCCAGGGTTTTTTCCAGGCGCGCCCATACTTCCGCGCTCGGCCCCCGGTCGGGGAGAGGAGGCGGGGCGGCGCCTTCCCGGGCGCACCGTTCCAGGGCCGCATTCACCAGCTTCGCCGCTTTTTCTTGGATGAAACCGGGAAGATAGCCGTCTTCCCAGCCCAGGAAGGGGGCGAGTTCGGCCGTCAGCTCCACGTCCTCGCCGGCTTCCCCGTTTTTCCCCAGGCGTCGGACGATCTCCGCCGCCAGGTGGGCGGCCGGACGGAACTGGCGGTAATGGGAAAGGACCAGGGCCCCCTCGGCCAGGGTTGCGATATCGGTGTTGTTCAGGGACTCGGACATGGGCGGCCGGGGATTTTCATGTACAATAGTAAGCACAGACGAATAAGTTCCCGTCAAGAGCAAAGTAGCCGCCCCGCCGCCGCCTCCCCCCGGTCGCGTTGACAGGAGCGGGGGCGGGTTATATAGTGCTGCATTGAATGACGCCGGCGCCGGAAGGGTTTCGACCGGGAGCGCGCCCGCTATCCCTCGGGAGGATACGAAGGATGAAACAGAACAGGGATCATGAACGAGGGCCGGGTCGGCCCCGTGAACCGGAACCGCCGCCGCCTGCCGGTGAAGAGACGGTGAGCATTTCCCGCGCCGACTACGAGCAGCTGATGACCAAGGCGGCCGAGGGGGAGGACTACCGGGAGCGGATGCTGCGGGCGTACGCCGACCTGGATAACGCCCGCAAACGGCTGGAAAAGGAAAAGGAGGAATACCTGACTTTCTCCAATCAGGACCTGGTCGCCGAGCTACTCCCGGTCCTGGACAATTTCCAGCGGGCGCTCAAGGTCTCCCAGGATGAGGGAGACACCGCTTCCTACCGCCAGGGGGTGGAGATGATCATGAAACAGCTCCTGGAGGCCCTTTCCCGCCAGGGCTTGGAGGAGATCGAATGCGGGGCCTGCCCCTTCGATCCTTTCCTGCATGAAGCGGTGGAACGGGTCGAGACCGCGGACCACCCCGACGGGACGATAGCGGACGAGATCCTGCGGGGGTATACCTTCAAGGGCAGGCTTCTGCGCCCGTCGGCGGTGAAGGTCTACTGGAACCCGGAGGAAGGGGGAGCCGGCGCGGAGGGGAACCCGGGGGGAGAATGACCAGGAGAGACTACTACGAGATCCTGGAGGTGGGGCGCGCGGCCAGCGGGGAAGAGATCAAGAAGTCGTATCGTCGCCTGGCCCTCCGTTTCCACCCCGACCGCAACCCCGGCGACCACGATGCCGAGAGCAGGTTCAAGGAGGTTTCGGAAGCCTACGAAGTGCTTTCCGATCCCTCCCGGCGGCGGATCTACGATCAGTTCGGCCATGACGGACTCAAGGGCAGGGGGTTCGGCTTCCACGACCCCGCGGACATCTTCCGGGAGTTTTTCGAAGGGTTCGGCGGCGGCATCTTCGGGGATATTTTCGGGTTCGGGCCCTCCCGCCGTTCGGCTCCGGCGCGCGGCGGCGACATCGATTATCAGATGGAGTTGGACCTAGCCGAAGTAGCGACCGGGGTTCAGAAAAAAATCGAGATCAGCCGCCGGGAAGCCTGTTCCCGCTGCGGGGGCACGGGGGCCGAACCGGGGACCCCGACCCCGCGCTGTTCCCGCTGCGGCGGAACGGGCCACCTCCGCCAGACGCGTCAGACGCTCTTCGGCATTTTCACCAGCGAAACCCCGTGTCCCCAGTGCGCGGGCAGGGGAACGGTCGCCGGCGAGTCGTGCCGGGAATGCGCCGGCCGGGGGTCGATCGAAAAACACGTCTCGATCGACGTCAAGGTCCCCCCCGGGGTGGAGACCGGTTCCATCCTCCGCCGCCGGGGCTCGGGAGAAGCCGGCGAAAGGGGAGGCCCTCCCGGGGACCTCAATATTCACATCCGGGTGAAGCCGCACGAGTTGTTCTCCCGGGAAGGCGACGACATCCACAGCGAGATCTCGATCTCTTTTCCCCTGGCGGCGCTGGGGGGAACGGTGGCCGTGCCCACCCTGGAGGGAGAGACCGAACTGAAGATCGTTCCCGGAACCCAACCGGGACACGATTTCCGGTTCCGCGGTCTGGGCATCCCTCGTCTCCATGGCTCGGGGCGCGGGGATCTCTACGTGCATGTCTCGGTCGAAACTCCCGCCGGCCTTACCGCCAAACAGAAAGAGCTGCTTCGCCGGTTCGACGAGACCCTCACCGAGCGGAACCGCCCTTCGGAGAAGGGGATTTTGGGAAAGGTCCGTCGTTTCATTCAGCGATGACCGTGCGCCGGATCTGCATCCCCCCGGGGGGGCGGCGGGGCGGGCGCCTGGTTTTCACCGGCGCCGACGCCCACTACCTGCGCGATGTCCTGCGCCTCTCCCGGGGCGACCGGATCGTAGGGTTCGACGGTAACGGGGAGGAAAGCGAAGCCGAGATCGCGGAGGTCGCCCCCGGGCGGGTGACCGCGGCGGTGATCGGCACCGCGCTCCGCCCCTCCGGCCGACCTTACCGGGTCGACCTGGCCCAGGCGTTGCTCAAGGGGGGGAACACCGAAACGGTCCTGAGGCAGGCCACGGAATTGGGCATAGACGGCTTCATCCCCCTGGTCGCCGGCAACTGCGTCGCCGTTCCGGGGCGGGACCCGGCGCGGAAAATCGAACGTTGGAACCGCATCGCCCGCGAAGCGGCCCGGCAATCGGGGCGGGCCCGTCTCCCGCGGATCCGACCTCCGATCGGGTTGGCCGAACTCCTCGAAGCCGCTCGGGATTGGGACTTGCTTCTGGTCGCCCGGGGAGCGTCCGACCGGCCGTTGTCGGCGGCGGTCGAACCCGGTCTGCGCCCCCGCCGCGTTCTCCTGATGGTGGGGCCGGAAGGGGGGTTCGAACCCGGGGAGATCTCCGCCGCCGCCGGCGCCGGCGCCGTCTTTTTTTCCCTGGGGCCTTACACCCTCCGGGCGGTTACCGCCCCGGTGGCGGCGCTGGCGGCTGTGCACGAAAGGTTTTTCCGGCGGGAGCCATGACCGGGCGGTTTAAAATCGTGACCCAGGGTTGCAAGGTCAACCAGTACGAAAGCCAGACCGTCCGGGAGGCTCTGACCGCTTCGGGGTGGACCGAGGGGGGGGGAGATCCGGATTTGATCGTTCTCAACACCTGCGCCGTGACCGAACGCGCCGAGGCGAAGTGCCGGAAGCTGGTTCGAGGCCTCCGGCGCCGGCACCCGGCCGCGCGTTTTTTCATCGCCGGCTGCGGAAGTCGGTTGGCCCGGGACCGGGGACGCCCCCTGGAGGAACTGGTCGGTCCCGGGTCGATTCAGGCCCGCCTTCCCGCCCCGGCCGCCCGTTCCATCAGCCGTTTCGAGGGGCGCCACCGGGCCTTTCTCAAAGTTCAGGACGGTTGCGACTCCTTCTGCAGTTACTGCGTCATCCCCTATCTCCGCGGCCCTTCCCGGAGCCGCGCCGTCGCCGAGGTCAGGGAGGAAGCGGCGCGCCTGGCCGAGGGGGGGTACCGCGAGCTGGTCCTGGTCGGGATCCACCTCGGTCGCTACGGAGCCGACCTGCCCGTTCCCGTAGCCCTGGAAGACCTGGTCGAGGAACTGCTGTCGCTCCCCGGCGGCTTCCGTCTTCGGCTGAGTTCGATCGAGCCCATGGAGGTGAGTCCCCGGCTGATCGAGCTGCTGTCCGCGGCGGAACGGATCTGCCCCCACCTGCATATCCCCCTTCAAAGCGGGTCGGACCGGGTACTGCGGCGGATGAACCGGCACTACCGCGCCGGGGAGTTTCTGGCCCTGATCGGTTCGCTGCGCCGGGCCGTCCCGGGCATTGCCTTGAGCACGGACGTGATGGCCGGTTTCCCGGGGGAAGAGGTGCCGGACTTCCGCCGGACCCTGCTGACGCTGGACGCGGCCGGTTTCAGCCGCGTGCATTGTTTCCCCTACAGCCCCCGCCCGGGGACGGCCGCGTCCGCGTGGGCCGCCCCTCCCGGCGAAGAGATATCGCGACGGATGGCGGCCCTGGAGGCCCGGGCGGCCCGAGCCGCCCGAACCTACCGCCGCTCCCGGATCGGCCGGGAGGGGGTGGCCCTCTGGGAGGGCGTCGATCGCCTGGGGCGCCCGCGGGGAACGGACGAATACTACCAGAAAGTGACTCTGATCTCGGGAAGGGGGCGCCCCGGTTCCCTGGCCCCGGTCCGGGTGGTGGCGGAGGAGGAGGACGGCTGTCTGGTCGAACCCCTCGTTCCCCCGGGGGACGACGGGCTTTAAATGGTGGCGGAAGCCCGGCTAATATGGTAGGTACACTTGCCTACTGCAGGAGGGCGGATGAGATTAATCGAGCTTTACCGCCGGGCCCTGGAGATAGGGGCGGCGGCCGATCCCCGGGGTCCCGAGGGGATCGAGGCTTTCCTGGGACGCGTGGCCCGGGAGTACGAGAAACTCGATCCCCGGGAGATGGGCCGCTTCGATTCCGAACGGCTGTCCAACCCCTACGCCGACACCCGGATCCTCTGCGGGGACCCGGAGACGGAGGTGCGGGGAGTGATGGTCGGGATCGACGTCGAGGTGGGGGAAGTGCTCCTGGCCGACCGCCTGCGCGACCGCGGCCGGCGGATCGATCTGCTCCTGGCCCACCATCCCGAGGGGACGGGGATGTCGGGTTTTTTCCGGGTAATCGGCATGCAGGCCGATATGCTCCACCGCGGCGGGGTCCCGATCAACGTGGCCGAAGCCCTGGTCGCCGAGCGCTCCGGCGAAGTGGAGCGGAGGTTCCTCCCCGCCAACGCCGAACGGGCGGTGGATGCCGCCCGCCTCCTGGGAATCCCCTTCGCCTGTTTTCACACCCCGGCCGACAACTGCGTGAATTCCTTTCTGCAGGCCCTGATCGACGGCCGGACCCCGTCGGACCTCGCCGGACTGGTGGACCTGCTTCTGGAAATCCCGGAGTATGCCGCCGCCGCGGCATCCCCTCCGCGGGTGGTCGCGGGGGAGGCGGGGCGCCGCCCCGGGAGGATCGTCGTGGAGATGACGGGGGGGACGGAAGGGTCTCTCCGTGCTCCGGAAGCTCTGGTGGGGGCCGGGGTCGGCACCGCGGTGGTCATGCATGTCAGCGAGAAGTACCTCAAAGCCGCGCGGAAGCATCATCTCAACCTCGTGGTCGCGGGCCATATCGCCAGCGACAGCCTGGGAATGAATTTGCTCCTCGACCGTTTGGGAGGGGAGGGGGCTTTCGAAATCACGCCTTGCTCGGGTTTTCGGAGAATAGCCCGGTGACAGGGCTTCGTCGCTCCCCCCGGTGAAGATAACCCCCGACATCATCGACCTGGTCAAATCCAGCATCGACATCGTGGACGTCGTTTCCGATTATTTCCCGCTCAAGCGCAGCGGCCGCAACTACAAGGCCCTCTGCCCCTTTCACCAGGAAAAGACGCCCTCCTTCATGGTCAACGCCGACCGCCAGATCTTCCGCTGTTTCGGTTGCGGCGCCGGCGGCGACGTGATCGAGTTCGTCATGAAGCAGGAAGGCTATTCCTTCATGGAAGCCTTGCGCGCCCTGGCGGAGCGGGGAAGGGTGTCCCTCCC
Organism: bacterium; assembly: GCA_035380285.1. NCBI lineage: Bacteria > bacterium. The sequence goes on from DAOSXE010000022.1 coordinate 6,800, forward strand.
CGAAACCACCCCCGAGAACGCCTCCCGTCGCGAGCGGCTGCTGCGGCTCCATGAAACCGCCGCCGGGTTTTATCACTGGGTTCTGACCAAGTCCGACCGGGGCCGGGCGGGGCGGGAGTACCTGGAAGCCCGGGGTTTCGACCGGGCGTGCGCCCAGGATTTCCAGCTCGGGTACGCCCTCCCCGGGTGGGATTCGTTTCTCAAGCACGCCCACCGCCGCGGATTCCGTGACGAGGAGCTGGTCGAGGGCGGCTTGGCCGTCCGCAACGAACAGGGGCGGGTCTATGACCGGTTTCGGGGGCGCCTGATCATCCCCATCCGCGATCCCCGGGGCCGGGTGATCGCGTTCGGGGCCCGGGTTCTGGGCGAGGCCGACGACGCGCCCAAGTACATCAATTCCCCCGAAAGTCCCCTCTTCCAGAAAGGGCGCGTCCTCTTCGGGCTCGACCGGGCCCGCCGCGCCATCGACGAGGCCGGGGAAGTCATTCTCGGGGAGGGTTACCTGGACGTGATCCGTGCCCACCGGGCCGGGATCTCGACCATGGTCTGCTCCCAGGGAACCGCCTTTACCCCCGACCAGGCTTTGCTTCTGCGCCGCCATGCGGAGCGGGTGGTTACCGCGTTCGACGCCGACGCGGCCGGCCAGGCCGCTTCGCTGCGGGGTCTGGATATCTTTCTGGAGAAGAATTTCGAAGTCAGGATCGCGCTGATGCCCGCCGGTCACGATCCTGACAGTTTCATCCGGGACCGGGGCGGCGAAGCCTTTCTCCGGCTGGCGGCGGCGGGGATACCCCTCCTCGACTACAAGCTGGAGCGGCTCTGCGCCTGCGAAGACATCGCTTCGCCCGCGGGGAAGCGCCGGGTGGCCCACGCCATGCTCGAAACCGTCCGCCGGGTGGAGAGCCCGATGCTGCGGGAAACCTACTTGAAACGGATCGCGGCTCGCCTCGGGGTTTCGGAGCAGGCCCTGGTCCGGGAGGGGGAGGGCCTTCCCGGGGCCGCCCCGATCCGCCCCCCGCGCCGGGACGGGGTCTCCCCCCGGGAAAAGGGCGACAAATTCGAGCGGAATCTCTTGAAAATATTACTCCACCACGATAGCATTGCTGTCTTTGCGGAAAATGACTTGGACCCCCGAGACTTCTCCCCCGGGCTGCGCCATCTGGTGGAGCGGATGGTGGATCTGATCCGGGAGAAGAAGTTCCCTCTGGCGCGCCAGCTGCCGCTGGTGGTGCGCGAAGAAGGGGAACAGTCACTGGTTTCGGCGTGGCTTTTCGACGAAACGCCGCCGGCGCCGGCGCGCGGGGAAGTGGGCGATTACCTCTGTTTCCTCAAACGTCGGAGCCTGTCGGAGCGCTCGCGGGTCTTGGAAGAAGAGATCGAACGGGTGGAAAAACAGGGTGGAGATATCGCCGGACTGCAAAAAGACCGGATGGCCCTCGACCGGCTCCTGCGCGCATTGCCCAGGGAATTCAGGGAGAGGTACGAAGAAAAATCATGAGCGCCCTTGAAGACAAGAACGAACGGCTGAAACGCCTCATCGAGCTTGGCGAGGACAAGGGGTTTCTCACCCTCGCCGACCTCAGCACGGAATTTCCCGAAGAGCTGATCAGCCCCGACGAGATGAAGGACATCCGGTCCTTCGTCCAGGGGATGGGGATCGAGATTCTCGAGGTATCCGGGAGCGCGGGCGAAAGCGAAAGCTCGTCGGAAAAAGCCGAGGGCGCCCCCTACGACATCATCGACGATCCCGTCCGCATGTACCTGCGGCAGATGGGGCAGGTGCCCCTCCTCAGCCGGGAGCAGGAAGTCGAGATTTCCAAGCGGATCGAGAAGGCCGAGGCCGCCGTCTACCGGCTGACCCTGATGATGGGCGTGACTCCCCGCGAGATCGGCAACCTGGCCCGTCGGCTCCTGAGCGGAAAGGAGCGGTTCGACCGGATCGTGGTCGAGAAAAAAGGAATGAGCCGCGAGAACTACCTGGAAAAACTGCCCGCCTGGATGGAGGAGATCAGGGTGCTCCAGGATAAGATCCGGGCGAGGTTCAACCGCTACAGCGCCCTGCGCAGCCACGCCGAGCGGATCGCCCGCCTCGACGACCAGATCCGGAGAAGGCTGGCCCGCGCCCGCGAACGGGTGGAGGAGAGCGGCTTTTCCGAGGCCGACCCCTCCCGGATTTTCCCGGCATTCGCCCCGGACCGGATCGTCGCCGGGGTCAGGGAGATCGCCGCTTCCCTTAAGGACGAGAAGATGCCCCCGGCCTGGGAAGAAGCGGCCCGCATCGCCGATGCGATCGAGCGGGAACTGGCCGCCGCCGTCGGCGTGGCCGACGCCTCCAGGAGTATCGATCAGATTTCGACCAAGCTGGCCCGAATCTATTTCGACGCCCGCCGCCGGGTCAAGCCCCTGGGGTTGAGGACCCGGGATTTCGAGAGGATATTTCCCCCGGAATCCCTCTCCGAAACGATGAAAAACGTCACCGCTCTTCTCGGGGAGCTGCCCCCGGCGGTCCTGGAAAGCGCCCCGGGGGCGAAGGTCCTGGCCCTCGCCGCCGCCGCCCGGGAAGAAGCCGTTTTTCTGGAAGGGGTTCGGGAGGAGGAGAAGAAACTTCCCGGTCGCCGCGACCAGGTGAGGAAGGAACAGGCGGAGCTGGAAGAACGGTTCGCGAAGCTGGGTTTCGAGCTCCGGGACCTGCGCCGCGTCTTCAAGAAAAAATCGACTCCGGCCCAGGTGGCCGCCGCCGCCCTCAAGTGCCTGGAAGGCGGCCCCGGCCGCGCCCGGGACATCGAGCGGGCGCGCCGGGCGGTGGAACGGTTCCGGGACTCCTCGGCGGCGGTCGCCGCCGTCTCGGACGCTTTGCGTTCCGCCCCCCGCCGCCAGGAGAAGCTGGAACGTTCGGTCGAGGATATCAGGAAGAAACTTCTGGCCGCCGGAGTGGAGCCGGCCCGTGTCCGGGAGGCTTTCCCGGAACACGATTACCGCCGGACCCAGGCGGGTTTGACCCGGCTTCTGGGCCGGTTGGGCGGGAATCCGGTCGCGGCCGATGCGCTCGCACCCCTGGCCGAATCCATGGAGGAGAACCTCCGGGAACTGGAGGCGATCGAGGCCGATTTCGGAGGCGAATCCGGGCGGGAGGAAAGGATCCGGGAGCTGATCTTCGGGATTTGGAACCAACTGACCATGGCCGGTCTGGCGGCCCATCAGGGAAAACTCTTCCCGGGATACGATCCCGCCGCCGCCGGGACGCTGCTGGCGGCCGCCGCCGCCAAGGCCGCCAAGCGCAAGGGGATGGCCCGTCTCGCCTCGGAACTGAAAAAGACGGTTTCCGCCAACCGGAAGGACCTCAAGATACTGGAAGGCCTGCGCAAGGAGGAGGGGAAACGGGAGCGGGAACGGGAGGAACTCGACCGGCTCAACGCGGGCATGTTCGAACTGCTGAAAAACTTTTCATTCCGGCAGAATATCGTCGAAGACCTCTTCATCCCCATCGCCCGGCTCCACCTGCGGGTGGACGAGGCGCTGCGGACGATCAAGGCCTGCGAGGCCCGGACTTCCCGTTCCGCGGCGGCGCGGAACGAGCTCAAGAACGAGCGCCGGAAACTGCGGCGGATGGAACAGAGCATCCTCATGACCATCGACGAGTTCCAGGCCTCCTACCGTGATCTCCGCGCGGCCCTGGCGGAGGTCAGGCGCGCCAAGGGAGAGATGGTCGAGGCCAACCTCCGCCTGGTCATCAGCATCGCCAAGAAATACACCAACCGTGGGCTCTCCTTCCTCGATTTGATCCAGGAAGGGAACATGGGCCTGATGAAGGCGGTCGACAAGTTCGAATACCGCCGGGGGTTCAAGTTTTCCACCTACGCCACCTGGTGGATCCGCCAGGCGATCACCCGGGCCATCGCCGACCAGGCCCGGACCATCCGCATCCCCGTGCACATGATCGAGACCATCAACAAGTTGATGCGGGTTTCCAAGAAACTTCTCCAGGAGACCGGAAGGGAGCCTTCCCCGGAGGAACTGGCGGAGGAAATGGATATCATGGTGGAGAAGGTCAGGGGCATCCTCAAGATCGCCCAGCACCCGATCTCGCTCCAGACCCCGGTCGGGGACAAGGAAGACAGCCAATTCGGGGACTTCATCGAGGACAAAGGGGCCGAATCCCCGGCCGAGGCCACCAGTTACGTACTCCTCCGGGAGCAGATCCGCCAGGTGCTCAAGACCTTGACCGGCCGGGAAGCCGAGGTCCTCAAACTCCGCTTCGGGATCGAGGACGGTTCTCCGCGGACCCTGGAGGAGGTGGGGAAGATCTTCAACGTCACTCGGGAGCGGGTCCGCCAGATAGAAGCCAAAGCCTTGCGCAAGATGCGCCACCCCACCCGCGCCCGGAAACTCCAGGGTTTTCTCGAATTCGCCGAGGGCGACGGGATGACCGAAACCATCTGGGATATCTGATACGCCCCGCCGCCGGTGAAAGGGGCGCCGATACTGAAATCCTTCCTGCCCCCGGCCGCCCTGGCGGCCGTCTTGTTCCTGCTGCGGGCCGCGCTCCGGGCCCCCGAGCCGGTCCCGTCCGCCGCTCCCCCCCTGGAGGAGGTCCGCCGGATCTTTCCCGGAGCCGCCCGGGTCTTCCCGGGCCCGGCGGAGCGTTTCGGCGTCGAGAACTCCGGCGGCGTCCCGCTGGGGACCGTGATCGACGCCACCGCCGCCGCCGCCCGGTGCCCGGGGTACGGCGGCCCGGTTCCCCTTCTGATCGGCGTGGACCCGGATGGGTGCGTCTGCGGAGTATCGCTTTTGTCCAACCGGGAGACGCCCGCCTACCGCGACTTCGCGGTCGAGCGGGGTTTGCTGGATTCCTGGAACGGGGTTCCCGGCGACGAGGCGGCGCGTCTCGACGTCGAGGCCGTCAGCGGCGCCACCATCACCAGTTCGGCCGTCATCGCCACCGTCCGTTCCGGGCTTTCCGGGGCCGGTCCGGCCCCGGACATGCTTCGTCGGGCGCCCGCGCCCTGGCCGGCCTGGCTGGCGCTGGCGCTCAATCTGGCGGTCTTTTTCCTCCCCCGGACGCCCGGGAAAATCCGGTTCGCGGTTTCGGCCGCCACCTTCGCGGTTCTCGGAGTCTGGAGCGGGGGCCTGCTTTCCCTGGAGCTGGCGCGCCGCTGGTTGGTCGGCGAACCCGGGAACGCCTCGCACCCCCTGGCCGTGTTCCTCCTTGCCGCGGCGGCGGTCTCGGTCGCCGTCAACCTGGCCACCGGCCGCAATTTCTACTGCGCCCGGCTCTGCCCCTTCGGCGCGGCGCAGGACCTGGTCCGGAAAGCGGGGCCTTCTCCGCGGGCGGTTTCGGCAAAACCGTTCCGGGCCGCCCGGAGCCTCCGGATGATCTTCCTGGCGGCGGCCGCCGCCGCCCTCCTGGCGGGCTGGGAGGGGGACCTGGCCGGGTTCGAGCCCTTCGCGGCGTTTCGCCCCCCCGCCGCCCCCCTCTCCAGCCTGATTCTGGCCGGCTCTTTCCTGCTCCTGTCCTTCTTCGTCCCCCGTCCCTGGTGCCGTTCCCTCTGCCCCACCGGCGCGCTCTTTCAGATCCTGGCCCGCCGCCGCCCCCGGAACGATTCCGGGGAGGAGCGGCCCTCTTCCTGAAGGCTCTCCCGGGCGGCCGACGCGTTCTGGCATCCGCGCGGGGAATCGGGTATTCTGTTCGCCCATGATGACGGTAACGATCATTTTTTTCCTGCTCCACCTGGCCGCCAACGCCTGGCTGGTCTGGAATTTTTTCGCCCTCATCCGTCCCCGGGGGAAAGGCAGGCTGCTTTTCTGGGCGGCGGCCGCGGTCGCGGTTCTGGCTTATCCGCTCCCCCGGGTGGCTTCCGGAGTCCTTGGGCCCGATCTCAGCCTCTTCCTGGCCTCCCTGGGGGCGGCTTGGTACGGGTACGTGTGGTATCTCTCCCTGGCGTTTGTCGTCCTGCGGCTGGGCCTGCTCGGGGCCCGGGTCCTGGGGCGTACATGGACGCCGGGCCCCGGGCTGGGGCGCCGCCTGGCCGCGGTTCTCTTCCTGGCGGTCACCCTGCTGCTGGCGGCGGGGGCCCGCAACGCCGCCCGGGTCCGGATTACCGAGCAGCGCGTCGCGCTCGCCCCCGGCTGCGGCCCCCTGCGCCGGGTGCGCATCGCCGCCGTCTCCGACATTCACCTGGGCCTGCTCGTGGGGCCGGCCCATCTCTGCCGGATCGCGGCCGCCGTGAAGTCGGTCCACCCCGACCTGGTGGTCATTATCGGTGACACCCTGGACAGCCATATCCGCATCGACAACTCCGACGAGTTCCGCCGCGTGCTTTCCCGGATTCGCGCCCCCCTCGGGGTCTATGCCGTCCTCGGCAACCACGAGTACCTTTCCGGGGCGGAGGCCGCCCGGGCCTTCCTCGAATCGTGCGGGATCCGGGTGCTCCGCGACCAGGCGGTGCTGGTGGCCGATAGTTTTTATCTGGCGGGCCGGGACGATTACGCGCGGGGCTGGTTCGGTTTCGACCGCACCCCCCTGGCGGCGGTGCTGGAGGGAACGGATCCGGCCTGCCCGGTGGTCCTGCTCGACCACCAGCCGGCGGAAAGCCGGGTCGCGGAGGCGGCGTCCGCCGGGGTGGGACTGATGCTTTCCGGGCATATCCACCGGGGACAGCTCTCCCCGTTCGAGTGCCTGGTCGGGCTCTTCTTCCCGTATATCTACGGGGAATACCGGGTGGGGGAGATGACGCTGCTCGTCACCAGCGGCGCCGGCTACTGGGGGCCGCCGGTCCGGATCGGCAACCGGCCCGAGGTGATGCTGGTAACCGTCGAGTTCGGGCAGGAGTAAGAGGAGCGGCCTTCAGGGGGCCGCCGGAGCTTCCCGGACCGGGGGGGAGAACGTACCCTCCACCCACCGTCCGAAGCGGTTGAAGTGCCCGGGGGTCCAGGTCCGGCCCGGCACTTCCTCGATCCAGCGCCCCGGGATCCAGGCCCCCCGCGCCATCCGCCCCCCCACCCAGATCCGTCCGGGGGGCCTCGGCCCCGAGGGCTCCCAGTACCCGGGGACCCAGCCGCCGTCCTTCCAGGGGCGCCCTTCCACCCAGCGGTAACCGGTCTTGGTCTCCGGCCGCTTATGCCCGGGGATGACGATCCCCGAGGGGAGGACCCGGTCCCCCGTTCCGACCGCCGGCCGGGATGGGGACGGAACCGCCGCCAAGGCGCCCAGAACCACCGTTATCGAGACGAACCCGCGCATCCTGCTTCAAGTTTATTCCCGGGAATAGTATTATGCAACCTCGTCCCCCCGCGGGGGCGGAACCCGGGAGGACCCCGATGAGAGACCCGAGACAGAAAAAATTGGCCCGGATCCTGGTGGAGTATTCCACCGCCGTCGCGCCCGGCGACGTGGTCATGCTCCAGTACCAGGACGGGACCCCGGTGGAGTTCGTCCGGGAAATCCAAACCGCGGCCCTGAAGCGCGGGGCCCGCTGCGTCCGGCCGGTTGCGGTCAACGAAGAGCTGGAGGAAAATTTCTACCGGGCCGCCTCCCCGGCCGCCCTGGAGTATTTCCCGACGCACGAACTCGCCTTCATGAAGGCGGCCCAGGTCTATATCGGGATCGGCGCCCCCCGCAACAGCCGCGCCCTCAGCGGGGTTCCCGCCGGGGTGCTCGGGGCGCGCCAGCGGTTGCTCCGGCCCATCCTCGACCGCCGGGTCAACCACACCCGCTGGGTGGTGACCAGGTATCCCACCCCGGCCCAGGCCCAGGACGCCGGGATGAGCCTCGCCGACCTCGAGGATTTTTATTTCCGGGCCTGCCTGGTCGACTGGGCCCGGATCCGGGACCGCCAGGAACCCCTGAGGCGGCTGCTGGCGTCCGCCTCCGCGGTCTCCATCAAAGCGCCTGATACCGACCTGCGTTTCTCCGTGGCCGGGATGGGGGCGGTCAGCTGTCACGGCGACCGCAATATGCCCGACGGCGAGGTCTACACCGCGCCGGTGGCGGGAAGCGTCGAGGGGACGATCGTGTTCAACACCGTCTGCGAGCGGCAGAGCCGTCTGGTCGTCAACCCGCGCCTGGTCTTTAAAAAAGGCCGGGTCGTGGAGTGCGGGGCCGACCGGGGCGCGGTCGATCTGGAGGCCATCCTCTCCGTCGATTCCGGGGCCCGGGTGCCCGGCGAGTTTTCGTTCGGGTTGAACCGGCGGATCCGCCGCCCGACCGGCAACACCCTCTTCGACGAGAAGATAGCCGGGTCCGTCCACCTGGCCCTGGGGTCCGCCTACGAGGACTGCGACAACGGGAACCGCTCCGCCCTCCACTGGGACCTGGTCCGACTCTGCTCCGACGCCGAGATCCGTTTGGACGGGGTCCTGGTCCAGGCCCGGGGGCGTTTCCTCCTCCCCGAACTCGCTCCCTTGAACCGGATGGGATGAGCCCTTCGGCCACAGAAAGGGCGCCGAGCCCGGAACTTGCCGTGGCCGAAGCCGCGGCCCGCGCCGCCGGTGCCGTCATCCGCCGGGGTTTCGCCCGCCCGGCCAGGATCGCCCACAAAGGCCGGGTCGATATCGTCACCGAAATCGACCTGGCCGCCGAACGGGAGATACTCCAGGTCATCGGCGACGCTTTTCCCGACGACGGGATCGTGACCGAGGAGGCGGGGGCGAGGGAAGGGCGGGGCGACCGCTGCTGGCTGGTCGACCCCCTCGACGGCACCACCAACTTCGCCCACGGTTATCCCCAGTGCTCGGTCTCCGTGGCCCTCGTCGACCGCTCCGGCCCGGCGCTGGGGGTGGTGTACGATCCGCTCCGCGACGAGCTGTTCCGCGCCGTCCGCGGCGCGGGCGCGGTTTTGAACGGGACGCCCCTGGCGGTAACCGGCGTCACCCTCCTGGAAGAGGCGCTCCTGGCCACCGGTTTCCCCTACGAGCTCTCTCATCGGGCCTCGGCGCTGGCCCTGGCGGGAGCGTTCCTCCCCCGGATCATGGGGCTCCGCCGGGACGGGTCCGCCGCCCTCAACCTGGCCTGGGTCGCGGCCGGCCGCCTCGACGGATACTGGGAGTTCAGCATCCGGGCCTGGGATATCGCCGCCGGGTCTTTGCTGGTTGAGGAAGCCGGCGGCCGGGTCAGCGGTTTCCGGGGGGAGCGCCTCGACCTGGAAAAGCGCGCCGTGGTCGCCGCCAATCCGGTCCTGCACGGCCTGATGGTGGAGATCATCGGCGGTTCGGGATTTTGCCTGCCCCGGTATTGAGCAATTGCGGCGCCGATTTCGTATAATACAGGGTAAACGCGTTCATCGAGGAGGTCGCGATGATTGGTAAAAAGCGGGTTTCGGCCGTGGTGCTGGCCCTGGGACTCATGATCCCGCTGGCTCTGCCGTCCTCCGGGGCGCAGGGAGCGATGGTCCCCTCGCGGGGGACTCACGGGGGGGCGTCGGCCCCGGCGCTCGTCGCTTCCGGGTACGAAGCGCGGGTGCTGGCGGGGGGCGAGGACCCCAAGGGGCCGCTGGCGTCCAACGAGGCCGTGGCCATCATCCTGACCATCCTCATGGTGGGAGCGGTCATCGGATATATCGCCTATCAGCAGTGAGGGGGTGGGGAAGGGGGGAGCGTGGAGCATAGGGCAGAGGGGAGGGTTGGCCACAAGAGGCGCAAGAGGCACAGAGGATTTAAGGGGATGAATACGGCCTGGGAATGCCGGGCTCTATGCTCTATACCTGCCCTCCTGAACCCTGAACCCTTTCCCCCTCCCCAATCAGAGAAATCAGGTGCTGAACTCTCCAGGGG
>DAOSXE010000022.1:16667-51073 GCA_035380285.1 bacterium
CCGAGGCGGGGGCCTCTATGCTCCATGCTCTATGCCCTATGCTTTTCACAGGTGCTGAACTCTCCAGGGGCCGAGGCGGGGGCCTCTATGCTCCATGCTCTATGCCCTATGCTTTTCACAGGTGCAAAACTCTCCAGGGGCCGAGGCGGGGCCTGAACCCTGAACCCTGAACCCTCTTTAATCAGAGTTAATCAGAGTAATCAGGTGCAAGATTCCCCAGAGGCCTCGGGGGGGCTACTGAATTCTGAATTCTTCCCCCGCTTCAGCGGGACAGTTCGGCTTTGCGTTCCAGCAGGTGCTTGATGTAGCAGGCCTTGTCCGAGCCCATGTGTTTCCGGGCCCGGGCCAGGGCTTGGTCGATTTCGTCCGCCGTCATCAGGCGGATTTTCTTTTTGGCGAAGGTCTCTTCGCGGGGTTCTTCGCCGGCGCCGTCGCCCGAACCCGCGCCCTCGGGAGCCCCTTCGGTCGCCGTCGTCGGTTCCTGGATCTCTTCGACGCTGTTGTTTTCTTCGCTCATCTGTCGTTCTCCCGGTGAGTTGCGTTAGCTGGAAATGCGGTATGGCATTAGAGCAGAAGCCTATCGATTTTGAAACAGGAAAATTCGCCGGGTCCGCTCTTTTCCGGTTTCCGGCGCCTGCGCCGAGCGGTTATTCGCTCCGGCGCGCCGGTTATGCCCGGGGGCGAGGCAATAAAATAATTGACAACAGAATTTAACGACGGTGTGTGAGGAAGCCGGCCGGCGAGTCTTTCTTTGTTTGCACGCGCACCGCTGCCAAGGTTAAAGTCGGTAAAATCCCGTTCGTGGGGCGGTCGATTACCCGAAGAAAATATTTAAAAAAGGTTTACTTAAATTAATTTTAGTATATTATATAGACATGGAAGAGCTGAAGAGATGCCCCAAGTGCGGAATCGAATACGGTTCCTGGGTACGCTACTGCCGCCGTTGTTTCGAACCCTTGGTCGGAAGCGAAGACGAGCGCCTCGACCGGGGAAGATACTCGTGGATCACCCGCCCCGACGCCTCGGTGCGCCGGGACTCCCGCTGAAAGGCGCTCCGCTTCCAAGAGCCCCCGGCTCCTTTCCCGGCGTTTCCGTCTGCCGGGCTTGAAGCCCCCCCGGAATTGGGATAGACTACCCCGGAAGCGACGCCTGCAACCGCATACCTCTGGGAGGGTTAAGAAATGGCGTTTCAATACATCGGCAAGAATATCATCCGTCCCGATCTGGTCGGAAAGGTGACCGGAAAGGTGCGGTTCCTGGACGACATCCGCCTTCCCGGCATGCTCTACGCCGAGTTTCTCCGGCCCGAGCACGCCCACGCCCGGATTCTTTCCATCGACGTCTCCGCCGCCGAAGCCGCCCCGGGAGTGGTCAAGGTGGTGACCGGGAAAGGTTGCGAGTTCCGCTACGGCGACAACATCCGGGACCTTGTCCCCATGGCCGTGGACCGCGTCACCTATATCGGCCAGCCGGTGGCGGCGGTGGTCGCCCGGTCCGCCCGTGAAGCCCGTGAAGCCGTGGCCGCGATCAGGGTCGAATACGAGCCCCTCCCGGCCCTGGTGGACGCCCGGGACGCCCTGGCCGAAGGCGCCGTTCCCATCCACCCCGACAGCGGAGAGTTCTGGCATCTCCCCGGGATCGAGCCGGTGGCGGGAACCAACATCGCCAACCGCTATACCCTGCGCAAGGGCGACGTCGAGCGCGGTTTCGCCGAATCGGCCGTCGTCGTCGAAGGCGAGTTCAACTATCCGTTCGGTTCATCGGCCGCGATCGAGCCCCACGGGGCCATCGTCTGGTTCCACGAGGACGACACCGTCGAGGCCTGGTCTTCCTCCATCTGCCCCTTCATCATCCGCGAGGAACTGGCCCGGGTCTACGGTCTTCCCGTCGGCGACGTCCGCGTCCACATCCCGGAGCTGGGGGGGTGCTTCGGCTACAAATCGGACATCACCGTCGAACAGACCGTGGCCTGGGTGGCCAGCTTCGTCCCCGGCCGTCCGGTCAAGTGGATCGCCTCCCGCCAGGAGGATTTTCTCAGCACCCTGATCGGCCACGGCATCCGCACCCGGATCAAACTGGGGGCCGCCCGCGACGGTTCTTTTCTAGCCCTGCGGACCGAGATCCTGCACTCCACCGGCGCCTCGGCCGATACCGGCGTCCATGTCCTCATTGCCGCCACCCACAACTCGACCGGGACCTACGAGTTCCCCCATTGCCTCCTCGACGGCTACTCGGTCTACACCAACACCCCCCCGGTGGGGGCCTACCGGGGGTACGGCCATCAGGAGACCCAGTTGGCGATGGAACGGATGGTCGAGATCCTGGCCCGGAAACTGGAGATGGATCCCCGGAAGCTGCGGGAGAAGAACTACCTGCGCGCCGGTTCCGTCCACTCCCTGGGCGAGCGGCTGTACGCTTCCAACGGGAACGTCGCCGAATGCGCCCGTCTTACCCTCGAGGCCCTGGAAAGCGCCCCGCTCCCCCCGGAGGACGACCGCTACCTCTACGGGCGCGGTTTCGCGGCCCTGATGAAGACGCCCAAGGGCGCGCCCTTCTCTTCCAAGAGCTGCTACCTCAAGTTCAACGTCGACGGCAGCGTCTGCATCAACATGGGGGGCGCCGAGGTCGGGCAGGGTCTGCGCAATACCGCCCGCCTGATCGCGGCCGAGTGTCTGAAGATCGACCCCTCCCGCATCCGACTCTACACCGAGATCGACACCCAGTTCTCCCCCTGGGAATGGCAGACGATCGGTTCGATGTTCACCGTTCAGGGGGGCAAGGCGGTGCAGCGCGCCTGCGAGCGGGCGATCGCCAAGCTCAAGGAGACCGCCGCCGTAGTCCTGCGGGTCGAGACCGACCGGCTCGATTACGACGGGGAGCACGTTTTCGTGAAAAACGACCCGGCCCGGCGCCTGACCGTGGCCAGCCTGGCCCGGGGCTATACCTACCCCGACGGAAAGACCGTGGGGGAGGTGGTCCACACCACCTCCGACGCCCGTCTCCCCGGGCAGACCAACCCCGACGAAAACGGGCAGGGGACGATGGGGATGAGCTACACCTTCGGCGCCCAGGGCTGCGATATCCGGATCGAGAAAGCGACCGGCGGTATCGAGGTCCTGCATTTCGTCTCCACCTTCGACGTGGGCCGGGTGATCAACCCGGTTCAGATCCGGGGGCAGGTGGCGGGCGGGGTGATGATGGGGATCGGCGCCACGCTCTGCGAGGAGCTGAAGTTCGACCGCGACGGTCGCGCCCTCAACCCCCATTTCCGTTCCTACCGGTTCCCCACCATCAAGGACGCCCCGCTCAAGCAGACCATCCGGTTCGTGGAGACTCCCGGGGAGATCGGTCCCTTCGGCGCGCGCGGCATCGGCGAACACCCGGTGATAGGGGTGGCCCCCGCCATCCTCAACGCGGTCTACGCCGCCGTCGGCGTCGATTTTTACGAGATCCCCCTCACCCCCGACAAGATCAAGGCCGCACTGGCCGGCATGGGAGGATGAACATGTCCGAAACCGTCACGTTCAAGGTTAACGGCCAAGACTGCGCCCTCGAGGTCGAGAAGTCCGAAAAGCTGATCGACGTGCTCCGGCTCCGGCTGGGTCTGACCGGCACCAAACGGGGGTGCGACGACGCCTCCTGCGGGGCCTGCACCGTCCTGGTGAACGGCGAAGCCCGGAAAAGCTGCGTCTCCCCGGCTTCCCGGCTGGGCGGCGCCGAGGTTCTGACCGTCGAGGGCCTGGCCCGGGGCAAGCGCCTGCATCCGGTCCAGGAGGCGCTGATGGAGTCGGGGGCGGTGCAGTGCGGCTACTGCACCCCCGGCATCGTCATGGAGCTGTGCGCGCTCTTCGCCGCCGACCCCGACGCCGGCCGGGAGGCGATCCTGGGCGCGCTGGAGAAGCATCTCTGCCGCTGCACCGGCTACGAAGCCATACTCGAGGGAGCTCTCGCGGCCCAGAAGCGCCTGCGGGGCTGAGGGAAGCTCCGCGGCGCGCGGCCGCCGGAAAGGAGGGAAGCCGATGCCCGAAGAGACTCGGGAAGAACGGGCCCCGTCCCCGGAGAAGGAACATCCGATCGAGGTCGCCCGCATCGGCGAGCTCGTCCGGCGGCTCTGCGTGGCCAAGTCCAACCTCGACCTCTATTCCTTCGACCACCAGGTAACCCAGCGGAATATCGAGGAGACCTGGGAGTTTCTGAGCGGTCTGCTGGAGGAATGGGAGCGGGTCTCGCTCGACATCCACAAGAACAACATCCTCTTCGAGGGCCTCCCCATCGAGGAGCGCAACCCCATGGTCGAGCGGCTGGCCCGCGATTTCCGCAACCTCCGGGTCCGGGGCCTGACCTTTCACCGGGGCCTGAACCTGAAGGACCTGGCCATCTTCTTCAAGATGCTCACGGTCTCCCGGGAACTCCTGGAAACCCGGGGGGGAGCCGGCTCCCTGCTCAAGGAGCTGGGCGTGACCGCCATCGTCGTCAACCAGGCCCGGTACGTGCGCCTCGAGGAAGATCAGAAGGTGGTGAGCACCTCGGTCAAGGTCGCCGGCGCGGTCGAAGGGGAGGACGACGCCCGCAAGGAGCTGCTCGGACATCTCTGGGACGCCCTGATGCGCCAGCAGGTCGACCGGGAGTGGCTCCTGGAGGAAATCCGGACCGACCCCGCCCGGGCCGCCTCCCAGATCGTGGGCCTGATGAAGTATTACGACAACGTCGAGACCGTGGAGGACCAGCAGCGCCAGCAGGAAGCGATCGAGACCCTTCTCAGCAGCGTGCAGTCCCTGGGCATGCGCCTGGCCGAGCGCGACCAGGACGGCGAGGAGTCTTCGGCCGAGAGCGTGGCCAACTCGCTCGTCCAGCTGGAGCGGGAACTCAAGGCTCGTTCCGCCGGGCTCAAGACCTCCCGGGCCGCGGCCCGGTTCATCCAGGAGATCACCAACACCGTCACCGCCTTCATCGACACCCACCAGGCCGACCGGATCGCCAAGGAGTTTCTCAAGGACGAGAAAGGGTTGAAGCGCACCGAGCAGCTCCTGCGGGAGGTGGTCGGGAGGGACCGGGAAACGGCGGTGGTGGACCGGCTCCGGCGGCTGGTCGAGGAAAAGAAGATCGACGAGGCGGAGCTGAAGCGGGTGATCGAGCGGGCCCGGGGAGAGGCCAAGCCGCGCCGCCGCGCCCGGCGGAAACGGGCCCCGAAACCGGTGCGGGACAAGATCGCCCAAGCCCTGGCCCCCCTGCTGGGAGAGGAGGAGACCGACGGGAAGACCGCCGACTACCTGGCGGGGCTCTTCGAGCGGGAGTTGCGGGGGCGCGTCGAGGCGGAGCGTTCCGAGCGCACCCGGCTGGAAGGGGCGATCTCCCGCCTGGACGAAGCCGTGACCTCCTCCGGGCTGGGGTTGGTCGTACTCGACCGCGACGGCCGGGTGGTCTTGGAGACGGGGTTGGCCCGGTCCGCCTTGGGCGATTTGGACGGGACCGTGTTCTCCCCGGCCCTGGCCCGGTTCCTGGCCGGGGAAGGGCACCGCGACGCTTCCGCCCGCGCGGCCTTCCTGGAAGAGGCGGGCGCGGAAGCGGAGCCGGCGGCGCGGGTCCTGGAGCATCTTTCCGGCGTATTCGTCGGGGAGGACGGGGTCCTGCTCGGCTTCGCCGTCGGCCCCGGCGCGGCTGGGGAAGGCCCGCCCCTCACCGCCGCCGAGGAAAACCGGCGTGACCGCGCCTGAACCGGTCCGTCCTCCGCCCGGGGACCTCATCTACGGGCTCGAGGACCGCCCTCCCTTCGGCGAGGCGCTCTTCGCGGCCGCCCAGCACCTGCTGGCGATCGTGGTCGGAATCATGACGCCGCCGGCCATCATCGCCATGGGCATGGGCCTGGACATGGAAACGTCTTCCTACCTGATCAGCATGGCCCTGCTGGCTTCGGGGGTTTCCACCTTCATCCAGGTTCGGCGGTTCGGCCCGGTCGGCTCGGGCCTGCTCAGCATCCAGGGGACGAGTTTCACCTTCCTCGCCCCCCTGCGGAGCTTCGGCGCGGCCCAGATCGCCGCGGGGGTCCCCGCCGCCCACGTCCTCTCCACCATCTTCGGGGTCTGCTTCGCCGGCTCGGTGATCGAGATCGCCATCAGCCGGGGCCTGCGCTTCCTCTCCGGCGTCTTCACCCCGGCGGTCAGCGGGGTCATCGTCACCCTCATCGGACTCTCCCTGGTCAAGACTTCGGCCGTCGACATCTGCGGCGGCGCGGCCCTGGCCGGGACCCCCGCGTACGGGGCCCCCGGCAGCCTGGCCCTGGCCGGGCTGGTGGTCGCCGTCATCCTCGCCGCCAACCTTTCCCGCAACCGCTTCCTGCGCATGAGTTCGATCGTGATCGGCCTCGCCGTCGGCTATCTGGCGGCGGCCGCCGCCGGGCGGCTGGACCTGAAACCCCTGGCCGGGGTCCGGATCTTCGCCCTCCCGGTCCCGTTCAAGTTCGGGTTTTTCCGTTTCGATGCCGCCGCCTTCATCCCCGTCGCCTTTCTCTACCTGATCACGGCGGTGGAGAGCATCGGCGACCTGACCGCGACTTCGGCCGTCTCCCGGGAGCCGGTGGAGGGCAAGGTGTACCTGAAGCGGCTGGCGGGGGGCGTCTTCGGCGACGGGGTGAATTCGGCCCTGGCCGCCCTTCTCAACTCCTTCCCCAACACCACCTTCAGCCAGAACAACGGCGTGATCAGGCTCACCGGGATCGCCAGCAGGCACGTCGGGTACCTGATCGCCGCCCTCCTGGTGGTGGCGGGGCTCTTCCCCGTTTTCGGCGCTCTCTTTTCGGTGATTCCGGCCCCCGTGCTCGGGGGCGGGACCCTGGTCATGTTCGGGAGCGTGGCCGTCTCCGGGATCCGGCTCCTGAGCTCGATCCCCCTGAACCGGCGGAACATGCTCCTGATCGCCGTTTCCCTGGGGCTGGGGATGGCGGTGGCCCTGGAGCCGGGGATGGCCCGCGGTCTTCCCCCGCTTGTCGCTCCCGTAGCCGGATCGGCCATCATCACGGGGGGGCTGGCCGCGATCTTCCTCAACCTGGCGCTCCCCGGCCGCCGCGGCTGCTGACCGTTCAACCCGCCTTGA
Source organism: bacterium (assembly GCA_035380285.1). NCBI lineage: Bacteria > bacterium. The sequence goes on from DAOSXE010000022.1 coordinate 23,757, forward strand.
GCAGCGCCACGGCCAGCAGGGCCAGGCCCACCGCCGCCAGGTTGCGGGCGGTGAGTTTTTCCCGGTAGAAGACGGTCGAGAGCGCGATGGGGATGAGGATGGACATGGCGAAGAGGGGCTGGACGACCGAGAGGGGGGCGACGGCGAAAGCCTGGAGTACCGCCAGGTAGCCGAGGAAGTTGAGGACGCCGGCACCTGCCGCCAGGAGCGTCCACCGCGGGGGGAGGCGCCGGGGCCGCGGCCCCCGGAACCGGTTCCAGGCGAAGGCCAGCGCCGCCGCCAGCCCGTAGGAGAGGGTGACGTAGAGGACCCGGTCCAGAGGGCTCCGGGCCGCGCATCGGCCCAGGGAGAGGGTGATCGAGGTGCACAGGGCCGCCCCCGCGGCCAGGAAGACGCCCCGGCCCCGGGCCCGGAGCTCGGGGACCGCCGCCCCCGGCGGCCGCCTCCGGGCGACCGCGACCATGGCGGCGGCGGCGGCGATGCCCAGGCTCTGCCGGAGGGAGGGCCGCTCCCCGAAGACGGCCACGGCGATGACGACGACGAAGACGAGATTGAGCTTGGAGAGGGAGAAAGCGACGGAGGCGGGAAGGAATTTGAGCGATTCCACCTTGAGCACGCTGCCGAGCATGAAAAAGGCGCCGTTGCCGGCCGCGAGCAGCAGGAGCACGGGATCGCCGACCGCGGGGGCGGGGCGCAGCAGCAGCAGCACGCCGCCGAGCCCGAAGACGGTCAGGGTGGAGACGTTGACCACCGCCACCGAATCCATGCCCGCTTCCGCCGCCGCCTTGTAGAGGAAGGCGAAGAGCCCGTAGCAGAGCAACCCGGCCGCGACCGGGAACCACCAGTTCTGGAGGAGGCTTTCCACGAAAAAATCCCGGAGACAGCGCCCCGGACGGCCGTTATCATAGGTTCCACGGGCCGGACGGTCAAGGAGACCCGAAGATGATCGCGATCATAACCCTGCTGCTGCTCCTGTACCTTTCCCTGCTCATGACCCGGATCGCCACCATCATCCTCGTCTACACCGGGATGCCCAAGGATATCGCCCGCACCCAGGCCCGCTCCGCCCTGACCGGGACCGGCTTCACCACCCGCGAATCCGAAATGATGGTGACCAACCCCACCCGGCGCAAGCTGTTGATGATGCTCATGCTCTGCGGCAACATCGGGATCGTGGCCACCATGGCCACCTTCATCCTCGGGTTTTTCCGGGCCGACAGCATGGACACCCTGATCCGGGTCTCGATGCTGGCCGGGGGGCTGGGCCTGCTCTGGTTTCTGGCCAACAGCTCGGTCTTCGAGAAATGGCTCGACCGTATTCTCGATCACTTCATCACCGCCCACACCCGCCTGGCCGCTCCCGATTTCCAGAGGCTCTGCCACCTGGGAGGGGGCTATCGGATCGTGGGGTTCCCGGTGCCGCCCGGTTCGCCCCTGGCCTCCCGCACCGTCGCCACCGCTTTTCGGGACTACCCGGGGATGACCCTGCTCGGCATCGAGGAACCCGACGGCGGCTTTCTCGGCGCCCCCGGGCGCCACGTCGTCATCCGCGAGAACATGACCCTGATCGTCTACGGGTCCGAGGAAAAGGTGGTGGACTTCGCGGCCCGATTCTCCGCGCCGCCGCCGGTTCCTCCGGCCGAGCCGGCGCCTCCGGCTCCGGGGGGAGCGTCCGCGCCGCCCCCGTCCTGAGCCCGGCCGGGGCTCAAGCCGCCGCCGCGATCAGCCCCGGGATCCCCGGAGCGACGAGCAAGCCCAGGATCAGGCCGGCGCTGGGAGCCGGACTGTTGACTCCCGCGGGCGGAGTAAATAAAATTTTAAAAAACCACCCGTTCGACGGGGTATCGGCCTCCGTGCCCGTAGCCGCTTGAGCAGCCGGTTGCGAGATGGAGGCACGAACTTTACAATGGGTCGATATCGGGGGTGAATCGACGGTACGCAACACGACCGGTTAACTGCCCGGGGCCGCCGGAGATATCCTCATGAGAGACAAGAAGATCGTTATCATCGGCGCCGGGCCGGGGGGGTTGACCGCAGCCATGATCCTCGCCCGGCGCGGCTTCAAGGTGACGGTTTTCGAAAAGGAGAACACCGTCGGGGGCAGAAACGCTCCCCTGCGCCTCGGTGGTTACACCTTTGATGTCGGGCCCACCTTTCTGATGATGAAGGAGGTTTTGGAGGAGGTATTCGAGGAGGCGGGTGCCGATGCCGGTGCTTACCTGGAGTTTCGGCGGCTGGAACCTATGTACCGCCTCCAGTTCGCCGACCGCCGCCTGGAACCAACCACGGATCGGGAACGGATGCGGGAAGAGATCGAGAGGGTTTTCCCGGGGCGTGGATCCAGTTTGGACCGGTACCTCATCCGGGAGAAGGACCGCTTCGACCGGCTCTACCCCTGCCTGAAGATACCGTATAGTTCGCTCTGCGCGCTTTTTTCCCGCAACCTCTTCAAGGCGATTCCCCATCTCAGCCTTAACCGCAAGCTCTTCAGTCTCCTGAAAACCTACTTCGTCGAGGACGAGCTGGCCCTCGCGTTCACCTTCCAGGCAAAATACCTGGGTATGTCGCCCTGGGAATGTCCCGGCCTCTTCGCTATCCTCTGCTACATCGAGCATGCTTTCGGCGTCTATCACACCATGGGGGGGCTGTTCGAAAACTCCCGGGCAATGGCCGAGGTGGCCCGGGCAAACGGGGCCGAGATAATTTTGGGGACCCCGGTCCGCGGGATACTCCTTGATAAGCGTCGGGCGCGTGGTGTGGAGTTGGAATCCGGCGGGTCCGTGGAAGCCGACGATGTAGTGATCAACGCCGACTTCGGGCATGCGATGGAAACTTTTTTCCCGCCCGGATTCCTCCGGAAATATTCGCCCGCCAAGCTGCAGCGCCGCCGCTTCTCCTGCAGCACCTTCATGCTCTACCTCGGGCTCGATCGGTTGTACGATCTGCCGCACCACGCCATCTTCTTCGCCCGGAACTACCGGCGGAACGTAGACGAGGTCTTCCGAACCAAGACGTTGTCCCGGGACATATCCTTTTACGTCAGGAACGCTTCGGCAACCGATTCTTCTCTGGCCCCTGCGGGGCATTCGGCGGTCTACGTCCTTGTCCCTGTCCCCAATCTCCGGAGCGGAATCGATTGGGAGCGGGAGCGGGAACCGTTCAGAGAACTGGTCATCGACATGATGGAGCAACGGGCGGGCATGAAAAACCTCCGCGGAGCGATCCGGGAGGAAAAGGTTATCACTCCGGCGGACTGGGATAAGGACTACAACGTTTATATCGGGTCCGTCTTCAACCTTGGGCACAATCTCCGGAATATGATCTACCTCCGTCCGCACAACCGTTTCGAGGAGTGCGCGGGTTGCTACCTGGTTGGAGGCGGCACCCACCCCGGGAGCGGTCTCCCGACCATCTTCGAGTCGGGGCGCATCAGCGCGAACATGATATCCGAGAAATACGGAGTCGCGTATCCACGGACGAGGGAGAGAATATGAACGGGCCGACTTCTCCCCGGGTGGCTGTCGTCGGCGCGGGTCTCGGCGGCCTCGCCGCCGCGGCGGCGCTCTCCGGGGCCGGGTACAGGGTGACGATCTGCGAGAAGAATCCCCGCCCCGGAGGCAAGCTTAACCTCCTCGAAATCGGGGGGTATTCTTTCGATATGGGGCCTTCGATTCTGACCCTCCCCCATGTTTTCCGTGAACTCTTTGGGCGCTGCGGGCGTCGGCTGGAGGACTATCTCGCCTTCGTCCCGGTAACCCCCCATTGGCGCAATTTTTTCGAAGACGGCACCGTCTTTGATCTCACGCCCGACCGGGAGGAGACCGCCCGACAGTTGGCCCGGATCGGTCCCGGCCTCGATGAAGCCTTCGGGCGGTTCCTGGAATACTCCAAAGATCAGTACGATGCCGTGGACGAAACCTACTTCAAGACCGCCGCCGACAACCTTTGGGAGATGGTTCGGCGGTCGTCGGTCCGACGGGTGCTGGACCTGGACTTCACCAAGACCATGGACCGGGCCGTCCGGCGGTTGCTTGCCGAACCGCATCTCCGCGATATCATGGATTTCTTTATCAAGTACGTGGGAAGTTCCGCGCTCCGGGCTCCCGGCTTCATGAACATGCTCCCCAACGTTCAGTATGAGTTCGGCCTCTGGTACGTCAAAGGAGGAATGTACTCGCTTGCCCGGGCTCTCGAACGGCTGCTCCGGGAGTTTGAAACCGATATCCGATACGAGGCGAAGGTGGTGAGGATTCCCATCGAAGAGGGGAGGGCGGCAGGCGTGATCTTGGCCGACGGGACCAGGATCGAGACGGATTATGTGGTCTCGAACATGGAGGTGATCCCAGCCTGCCGGGAACTGCTGCCCCGCGACGAGCGACTGCTGAGGCGGTTCGGTCGTACATTCCCTCCCGCCTGCTCCGGGCTGGTCATACACCTTGGGACTGATCGCGTGTTTCCCCGACTGGCGCACCATAACTTCTTCGTCTCCCGAAACCAGCGGGAGCACTTCAAAAGCGTTTTTGTCGAGCACAAGATTCCAGCCGACCCCACCCTCTACGTGGTCGCCCCCTCCCGGACGGATCCGTCGGTCTGTCCGGAGAGGTGCGATAACATCAAGATCCTCCCGCATATACCGGCGTTGAACGGGAAAACCGACCCGGCGGAGAGTGACTATGCGGCTCTCAAGGAACGGGTTCTGGACAAGCTTGAACGGATGGGCATGGAAGGGTTGAGGGAGAGTACGGTGGTCGAGCATGTCTGGACTCCGGAGGATATCCATGAGAACTACCTTTCAAACGGTGGCTCGATCTACGGCGTGGTGACGGATATCGGTAGAAACTTCGGCTTCAAGGCCCCCAAGGTCAGTCGCCGTTATCCCAACCTCTTCTTCGTCGGGGGCTCGGTCAACCCCGGCGCCGGCATGCCGATGGTAATCATGAGCGGCCTGCGGGCGGCGGATTCGGTTATCGGTTCGGGAACGCACGGATCATCCCTACGGGCGACGCGCCGGCCGTGTCGCGGCCGCCGCCGCCCGGAGGGGACGGAAGCGAAACGTCCTGCAGGCGGGGAAACACATGAGTCTGCGTAAAGAACTGAACCTGTTCGACGTATTCTGTATAGCCACCGGGGCAATGGTGAGTTCGGGCATATTCATACTGCCGGGGATCGCCCACGCCCGGGCCGGACCCGGGGTTATCCTCTCTTACCTGGGGGCCGGCATTCTGGCTGGCGTGGGTATGCTCAACGCGGCCGAGCTAGCCACGGCAATGCCCCGAGCGGGCGGAGACTACTTTTTCATAACCCGATCTCTGGGACCCGTTATCGGGTCCATCTCCGGGCTCATCAACTGGTTCACCCTCTCTCTGAAAAGTGCATTTGCACTGGTGGGGATGGCGGCATTCGCCAGGCTGTTCATCTCCATCGATCCCCGTATCACCGGCATCCTGCTCTGTTTCCTCTTCGTCATGATCAATCTGGCCGGGACAAGGCACGCCGGGCGGGCTCAGGTCGCCCTCGTCACCGCACTCATCGTTCTGATGCTCGTGTATATCATTACCGGTTTCCCCAGCGTGAAATCCTCCCACCTGCTCCCGATTTTCCCCTACGGCTTCCACCGCACGCTGGCAACGGCCGGCTTCGTTTTCGTCGCCTACGGTGGCCTGATCCAGATCTCGGGTCTCGCGGAAGAGATTAAGCGACCGAAAAAGAACATACCCCTGGGTATGTTCATGGCTCTGGCGGTGGTAACCGTCCTCTATACCCTTATGGTCCTGATTACCACCGGTGTCCTGCCCTCAGAAACTCTCGACCATTCGTTGACTCCGATCACCGACGCGGCTTCGCAATTCATGGGGGCCTGGGGGACCCGCCTGCTCGGGGCGGCCGCCGTGCTGGCTTTCATTTCGACTGCCAACGCCGGGATAATGGCCGCTTCACGCTACCTGCTGGCACTCAGCCGTGACGACCTTCTTCCCCGGCCCCTGGGCAGGGTGGGCGGAAGGACCGGCGCACCGGTGCTTTCGACCATCGTCACCGGCGTGTTCATATCGGCAGCCCTGTTCTTAAAGCTGGACATACTCGTAGAGGCGGCATCGCTGATCCTCATTCTCGGCTTCATTCTCTCCTGCGTCTGCGTGATCATACTGAGGGAAAGCCGCGTCCAGAATTACCGCCCGAGTTTCCGGGCGCCTTTGTATCCGGTTCCCCAGCTTTTGGGGATACTCGGCTTCGTTCTCCTCGTTTTCGAACTCGGCATTGAGGCTTACCTGATCAGCGCCGTTCTTTTCCTGGTCGGCCTGGGGAGTTACTGGGCTTTCGGCCGGAAACGTGTCCAGAGAGATTACGCGCTCCTTCATCTTCTTCAGAGGATAACCTCCCGCAAGCTCGTGACCGGCAGCCTGGAAAGAGAGTTGAAAGAGATCGTCCGCGAACGGGACAATCTCGTTACGGACCGCTTCGATCGAATTGTTTCCGCTTGCCCCGTGGTTGACCTTGATGATCCCCTCGAAAGGGAAGATTGTTTCGCCCTCATAGCCCGAACCGTGGCCGATCGGGTAGGCGTTCCCGCCGAGTCGCTGAAACAGATGCTTGAGGAACGCGAGCGGGTGACCTCCACGGTGCTGACGCCCTTCGTCGCCATCCCGCATATGGTTATCCCGGGCGAAAAGCGCTTCGAGATCCTACTGCTTCGGGCAAGGAGTGGGGTTGACTTCGGGCCGGGCGCACGGAACGTGAGGGCGGTTTTCGTCCTCCTCGGCACCTTGGAACAGCGGAATTTCCATCTCCGGGCTCTTGCCGCCATAGCGCAGCTTATCCATGAGTCCGACTTCCCCGACCGCTGGCTCGCGGCAGCGGACGAAGAGGGGATAAGGGACGTTGTCCTTTTGGGCCGTCGGCTCCGCCTGGCGGGGGAAACCCGGGCGAAGCCCGATGACGGGGCGGGTTCTCATTGATACCAGGGTTTGCCCTGGCTGCTCAAACCATGCGTGACGGGAAAAGGCGGAACTAGTCTCGCCGCCGGGTGAACGGAGGGGGCAGTGTTTCGCGTACTCTGCCCGGAAGGGGGAATGGGGGATGTTCGTACGGCAGGGAGCGGCGCCATCGCGTTCGATCCTCTGCTGAAGATGCAAACCGCTGGGGAAGGTCGGTAACGTGAAAAAATCCATCCCCGAGATCGTCGCCGGGCAGAGGGCCTGCTTTCAGGGTGGTTTTACCCGGAGTCCGGCCTGGAGAAAAGCAGCGCTGGCAAAACTGAAATCGGCCCTCGGTAGAAACGAAAAAAAACTCCTCGCGGCCCTTAGGAAGGACTTGGGAAAAGCCGCGGTGGAGGCCTATACGAGCGAGGTGGGGTTCGTCCTCGCCGAGATCGACTACGCCCTCAGGCATCTCGGGGCGTGGTCCCGGTCCCGGAAGCCGATGCCACCTCTTCTCTGGTTCCCGTCCGAAACCCGGATCGTCCCGGAACCGAAAGGGGTGGTGTTGATCATCGGCCCCTGGAACTACCCGGTGGCTCTGTGCCTCTCCCCCCTGGTCGGGGCGTTGGCGGCCGGGTGCACGGCGGTCGTGAAACCGTCCGAGGTAGCCTCGGAAAGTTCCCGCGCGATCGCCGAAGTCATAGGGGAAACCTTCGGGGATGACTCGATAGCGGTAGTGGAGGGAGGCGCGGCCGCGGCTGGGCTTCTCCTGGAGGAGGAGTTCGACCATATCTTTTACACCGGCGGCCCGCGGGTCGGAAAAATCGTCATGGCAAAGGCCGCGGAGCATCTCACCCCGGTAACCCTGGAACTGGGAGGAAAAAATCCGTGTATCGTCGACCGTGAGGTCGATTGCAGCGTGGCGGCGCGCCGAATCGCTTGGGGGAAGTTCTTTAACGCGGGCCAGACCTGCGTCGCCCCGGACTACCTGCTCGTCCCCGCCGAGTTGAAAGATCCGATGATAGAAAATCTGAAGAAGGCAATCGTGGAGTTCTACGGCCCCGACCCGCGCCATAGTCCCGATTACGCCCGGATCATCAACGAGCGCCACCTCTCACGACTCCTGTCTCTCCTGGAGGAAGGCGACATCGTGGTCGGCGGCGGTGCCGATCGCGAAAACCGCTACCTTGCCCCGACGGTGATCGATAATGTGAATTGGGATAACCGGATCATGGGAGAGGAAATTTTCGGGCCGATCCTCCCGGTGATCGGGTACGGGGATCTCGCCGAGGCGACCGGAGCCGTGAACGCGCGGCCGGCGCCGTTGGCACTGTACTTCTTCTCCCGCAACAGAGAGAGGCAGCGCATGGTCATTCGTGAAACCCGCTCCGGGGGTGCCTGCATCAACGACACCATCATACAGATTCTGCCTCGTCGCCTGCCCTTCGGCGGTATCGGGCCGAGCGGTATGGGCAGCTACCATGGCAGGGCCACCTTCGACACGTTTACCCACTACCGGAGCGTGGTTACAAGGTCGTTCCGGTTCGATGTTCCCCTCCGATATCCCCCTTACAGGACATCCTTGGATCAGGTGAAGAAGTTCTTCCGATTCCTGAGCTGAACGGAGGCTACGTCTGCCCGATGAAGAACCCCGCCAAAGCCTCATCGGGGTACTGAATCCTTCCGGAAGACCTCGCACGGCCTTTCTTGCGATCGGGTCTGAGGGATCGATCCCGAGGAAAGGATGGCGGAGAAAGCCGCCCGTTTTTTCCGCCGACGGTGTGAATATTTGCGGGAGCCTGAGACTGGTTACGGAGTCCCGGGCCGGATGTCGGGATGCAAGCTCTCGTCCACGTATACGCCACGACGTGCCGTTCGCGTTGTCAACGCCGGACGTCCGGTTGCATCGAGGGAGGGCGCCACCCTCCTCCCCGTGTCGTTCCTGGTCCGCCGGGCCGTCCCGAGGCCGACTTCGGGCAAACCGCCGTTGTCGCAGAATCACCTGCCGTGGCGCATAATGCGATTGACCTTGGCAGCCCAAGTAGGGCGCCCGAGGACGTCCCTTGTGTCTCAAGATGCTTGTCCCCAACGCCTTAAGGGACACCCCCTCTCGTCGTGGACGGCTTGGCACGACTATTGCGTTTGTTGCGGTGTCGGTTGGAAGTATCAACCCGATAGAGGAGGCAGCGATGAGACATAAAGCAAATCAGGTAATGATCGGGGTCTATGCGGTTGCGTTACTGATGTTGAGCGGCGGCGGGACGATTTTCGCCTGTATCGAGGACTTCGAATCCGTGTCATCGAACCTTTCCGCGGCCGACCTCGATCTTTCCGGGGAGAATTGGGGCGACCTGAGCGGCTACTCGGTGGCCGCCGCCGGAGACGTGAACGGCGACGGCTATGCGGATATCCTCATCAGCGCCCTGAACAATAATTCCGGCGGCCACGATGCCGGCGCCACCTATCTTTTACTCGGCTCGCCCGGGCTGCTTGCCTCCGGGAGCGTAAGTCTGGCCGATGCCGATTATGTTTTCATCGGCGAAAACGAGGACGACCTGAGCGGAGTGACGGTGGCCGGCGCGGGCGATGTCGACGGCGACGGCCTGGACGACATCCTCGTCGGCGCCTACGGCAACAGCGATGCCGGGTTGTCGGCGGGGAAAGCCTACCTCCTGCTCGGGGCCAGCATCCCGGCCATGCCGGTCGACTCCGACGGGCAGATCAGCCTTTCCGACAGCGACTATGCGTTTGTGGGGGAGAATTCCGGCGATACCGCCGGCGCCGCCGTTGCCGGGGCCGGGGACGTCGACGGCGACGGCCTCGACGACATCCTCATCGGCGCTCCCGAAAACGGCGATGCCGGAGCTTCCGCGGGGAAGGTATATCTCGTTCTCGCCGCGCACCTTTCCGCGATGACGGCCGATGCGGACGGGAACATCGGGCTCTCCGGCAGCGATTACGCTTTCGTGGGCGAAAACGAGGACGATTCCGTCGGTTGGGCCGTTGCGGGCGTCGGCGATGTCGACGGCGACGGTCTGGGCGATATCCTGTTCGGGGCGTCCGGGAACGACGATGCCGCCCTGGACGCGGGTAAAAGTTATCTTGTCCTCGGCGCGAGCCTCGCTTCGCTGGTTGCGGATACGGACGGAAACATCGGGCTCTCTCAGGCCGATTACGGCTTTGTCGGAGAAGCCGCCTCCGATTGGAGCGGATACAGCTTGTCGGGCGCGGGCGATGTCGACGGCGACGGCCTCGACGATATCCTCATCGGAGCGTTCGCCAGCGACTTCCTGACCGGCAAGGCATACCTGATCCTGGCGGGGGGTCTGTCGGCCCTGACGGAGGACGCCGACGGGAATATCGGCCTCTCTCAGGCCGATTACCGTCTTGTCGGCGACGGCGCGCAGGAGTTCGCCGGGTATTCCGTTTCCGGCGCCGGGGACGTCGACGGCGACGGCTTGGACGATATCCTGATCGGTTGTCCCAGCTTCAACGATATCGCCCTGCGCGCCGGCCGGGCCTGCCTTTTTCTCGGGTCCAGCCTGGCTACCATAACTCCCGACATCTACGGCAATATCTTCCTCGCTCACGCCGATTATTTTTTCAACGGAGAGGCCGCTTCCGATTACGCCGGATTCTCGGTATCCGGAGCCGGCGATGTCGATGGCGACGGCTGGGACGAGGTTTTGATCGGGGCGCCCTATAATGCCGGCACCGGGTCCTTGGCGGGGAGAACCTACATGCTGTCCACCTGTGGAGATTACTTCCCGACGGCGGCGGTCTACGTCGACGCCGACCTTGGTACGTCCGCCGGCCCGGGAGGGAGCGAGGCTCCTTTCGACACCATCGCCGCCGGTATCGACGCCGCGGACGACGAGGGCATTTCCACCGTCTATGTCCGGGCCGGGACCTATGCCGAAGTGGTCGAACTCCGGGAAGAGATCGAACTGATCGGCGTCGCCGATGAGAGCGGGAACCTGCCTGTGATCGAGGGCGACGGGTCGACTCAGTACGTGGTCGAAGGCGCCGCCGGGGCCGCTATCCGCAACTTTTTCATCGAGGATGGGGGGATCCGGCTCGACCGGGTCGAAGAGATGACGGTGCAGGGGAACGTGGTTTTCCGCTCCGGGTTCGACGGGCTCTGTCTCCTTCTCACCGACGAATCCAACGATAACGTCGTTAAAAACAACCTGTTTTTCCGCCGGAGCGTCCTCGGGTTCGCCCACGTGCCCATGAACCCGGCGGCGGTCCGCGTCCAGTCGAGCAGCAACAGCAACTATTTCGTCAACAACACCGTTCACCTCCTCTGTGTCGCCGGCGGCACGTCGCCGGTGAGGCCCCAGAACGCCGTCGGAGTTTTTCTGGGGACGGGCACTTCCGACAACGGGTTCTGGAACAACATCGTCTGGGTCACTTCTTCGGCCGCCGCCCACGAGTACGGCTTTTACGGTCAGGGTTCGTCGGTGACGGCGCAGTTCGCTTTCAACAAGACCCCTGCGAACAATTACGGGGTGACTCTCGCCGCCCGCAACCTGTGCGGGCCGGTTCCTCCCGGCTTCGCCGACCCCATGCCCGGGGGGACGGACTACACCCTCAAGGCATCCTCCATCTGCGTCGATGCCGGGGCCGCCAGCCCTATCTTCAACGACAGCGACAAAACCCGCAACGACATGGGGGCCTACGGGGGCCCGACTCCGCTTCAGTATTGAAGCCGGAGGGGCCCCGCCGGCAGGAATTTCCCGAGAGGGGTTACTTTCGCGGGGCCGGAAGGTCGGATTCCCTTCAAAGCCGAAGGTCCGATTCGATTGTGGAGCTTCCCCGCCAAGGCTATTTGTGCTTAGTTACGACTGAAAACCCCAAAAAACAGGGGGCACGATTGGGTACGATGGGGTACCTGGAATGTGACGTATTTGTGACAGCGGTTTTTTGGGTCGAGTTACAAGTCTTATCTGCCGGAGAAGCTTTGGGGCTCTAGTCACGTATCTCTAATTCCACCAACTTTTTCTCCAGGAGCTCGAGTCGGGCGTTCAGGGTTTCAATTGTTTCCTGCTGTTCCTTGACCGCCGCCAGTAACAGGCCGATGCAGTCTCCCGTCGCCATGCTGTTCTGGTCCTTGCCCGAAAGAAGAGGTGTTGTCTCCTCACCGATGAAGCCGATGTGGTAGGGAGCGTTCTCGTCTTTAGCCGCTTCGGTCTTATAGCGGTACTTGACGATTTTCACACTTTCCAGAACCTTTGAAACATCAATGTCGCTCGGGACAATATCCTGCTTGATATCCTTGCTCGAACCGTTGTGCCACTGGTGGTCGGAGGCGCTGTAGTAACCCCCTCCGCTTTCTTCCATCTCGAGGAGATAATCAGGGCCGGTATTACCCATACCAACATTAGCCCCGTGAATGACAAAGACGTGGTCGTCGGAAATATCTACACCCTGGCTTTCGGGGTCACCTCCAAATCCAAATGAGTAATCACCGCTAACTTCAATGGCTACCCCCATTGCGGTTGAAGCAGTTCCGCCGGCAGTCGTCCAAAGTCCCATCGCGGTTGAGGTATTACCGCTGGCTGTCGTACCACTTCCCATCGCGGTTGAGTTTTCTCCGTTGGCTGTCGTACCCTCTCCCATCGCAGTTGAGACTATGCCTCCGGCAATCGTGTTATTTCCCATCGCGATTGAACTGTCACCGGCGGCAGTGGTGTAAGGCCCACCTATCGCGGTCGAGAAATTACCGCTGGCAGTCGTGCTATCTCCCATCGCGGTTGAGGCAGTTCCGCTGGCAACGGTGTTACGTCCCATCGCTACAGCATACGAACCAAGACTCTGAACTTGCCTTCCAGAATTCTGGTCTTTGCTCACCCCTTCGGGGGCCTCCCCAGCCCGGAAGGAGTGTGTATGCGGGTCGTAGAAAAAGTGGGTGCTCTGTTTCATACCGGAATCTCCCAGAGGTATATCCATATCATTCCCGTAATAAATCCTTCGTACATTCCCACTCGCATCACGGGAAATCCACTGGCCGGTGCTGGGGCGAAACAGAACATACTCTGCCTTACTGTCTCCATAATAATCACCGGGAACCGGTATATCGCCCTGATCCCCGAAATATACCCTAGAGATGTTCTTCACACACCATATCCCCTGGCCTCCACTCTCCTTATAGACGGCTACATCATCCTTCCCGTCCCCGTTGAAATCGGCACCGGTAACCACGGTTACTATTCCGACAAATGAAGCCACCGCCAATCCGATGACTCTCTTCACTGAAAATTCAGCACGTTGCATCACGCTCCTCCTTGGAGGTTTTGGGATTCGTTGAGGTTCCAACAGCAAATTATATAGACAGGGACGACTGCACATCAATGCGTCCATTGGACGCTATCCACAAACTACCGTTCATGGCCAGGGATCGATCCAAACACAAAACGACCCCACCCGAATTTACATTCGAACCGGGTGGGGCTTGGAAAATCTCTCGGATTTTGTGACAGCAATGCTGCGATAATTGAATATGAGTTTATAACTCATTATGAATAACGAGTTATACAACAACAGCCGAAGGTCGGACTCGAACCGACGACCTGCTCATTACGAGTGAGCTGCTCTACCAACTGAGCTACTTCGGCGAAATGCTGTAAGTCTTTATGAGATAACCAAATGTAAAACCCGTCGATTCCCCGCAGTCCGGGACAAGAACGCCCGGTCACCAAATAATCACCAAAATTTCATGCCTCATTATATTGCCAGGCCTAGCAATGAACAAGCCGATCATGGGCTTTCATCCACGCGCGAACATTATCTAGATATTCTCGGGCTGAGCAAGACAATTCCCCAACAGGGAAAATAACTCAATCATCTGGTTTTTACCGGACACCAGGGCTGCCGGCATCCGAGCAAGTTCTTATCGCCGACATCGAGAGGACCGCCCGGTTTGTTATGGGGAGTCGGCTGTCGCTATTGTGGGGAAAGCTGGGGACATGAAATTGCGGGCAGTTACTCCAGCTTGACGATGATATCCAGGAGCAGGTTCGCCGCTTCGTCGCAGATATCCGATGAGCGCTTCAGGTGCCGGAAGATTTCTCGCATCTTGAAGATGTAACCTGCCGGGAGATCGGTGGCGTTGAAAAGTTTGGCGGTCGCTTCCAGGTAAATATGATGCATATGGTTTTCCGTCCGCTTGGCGTTGATGGCGTGCTCGCGGGCCACTCCCGGGTAGCGCTTAAGGCTTTGGAACGCCTCGTAGAGCTCGAGGGTCCCCCGTTCCATGATTTCGGCCATCAAAACGAGTTCGGGGACCGGTTCGACCTGAAAGATCCGCATCTCCTCGACGGTGCTTTTGGCGGCATCGAGGACGTTGTCTATCTCCCGGGAAAGGCAGAAGATGTCTTCACGGTCGATCGGCGTGATCAGGGTGCGGTTCAGCTGGTCTATCAGAATCCGACGAAGTTCATCGGCTGCCCGCTCGGCGTGAAGTATCTCCTCTGCCAGTTCCCCGCGTTCTCCGTTCTCGCGCATAAACCGGGTGAGGTTCCGATAGGCTTCATGCACCATCCGCGAGTGTTCGACGAGATTTTGGAAAAAATCAATGCGTCGTCTGGGCAAAACCGAAGGCAGGTTCATAATTCGATCTCCTCAAGTCGGTTAAAGCAGTGAACGAAGAAGCATATAGATAAGTACACCCATCAATCCGGCTAAAGGCAGCGTGAGAATCCAACTCCAGACAATGGTTCGGGCCAGATTCCAGCGCACTCCTTTCGCCCGGATCCCCGTTCCCACGCCCATAATGCCGGAACTGATGATCTGAGTTGTGCTCACTGGTACTCCCGCCAGATTGCTGCCCAGCAGAAGGCCGGCGGCGCCGAGTTGGGCCTCCAGGGACTGGAGAGGGCGGACTTTGAAAATCCCATACCCCACTGTTTTGATTATCTTGGTCCCCCCGGTCACGATTCCCGTGGTCAAGGCCAAGACACAGGCGGTTTTTACCCAGAAGGGGACTGCTATAGCATGGTTCCGGCCGGCGACGAACAGGAGCAGGGCGATGACGCCCATGGCCTTTTGACTGTCATTGGTCCCATGGTTCATCCCCAGAAATATCAGGGTGGCGAAATGGGCCTTGCGAATGGGGCGGTTGGCGCGAGGCGATGCCCCTTTCAAAAGGAATCGGAACAACAGGCAGATGAGATAGCCCGCGAGCAGCCCGGCCACCGGCGAAAGAAACATTACGAGAACGATCTTGATGCTGAACACCCCCCAGGGAACGGCTACCAGTCCATATCGATAGAGCGCCGGTCCAATCAATCCTCCGACCAAGGTCAGCGAGGAACTGGTGGGAAGCTTCAGATACCAGGACAGGCCGTTCCAAGCTAAGGCGCCCAGGATGCCGCTCAGGAGCATGATTATGGTCCCGTCTCCTCCGTGAATAACTGTGGGGTCGATGATATTTTGCGAGACGGTGGCCGCCACTCTGGTTCCTAAAAGGTAGGGCCCGGCCAGCTCGGCGATGGCCACGATAACGATTGCCACCGAGCGGGGCAGGGCCCCCGAAGCCACGGTGGTGGCAAAGACATTGGCCCCATCTTTCATCCCGTTGGTGACGGCAAAAACCAGCACGGCGCCGATGGCAACTATCAGGAGATATGACATTGTAACTTTAAAGGCCAGTAGGACTAACGGATGAGTCCGGCCACGCTCCAGGCGCAGAAACCCGCTATCAGAGGGGTGGCTATCCAACCTATGAATATTTTCACGATGGTTTTACGGTTGATCATCTTGCTGCCTTTGAAAAGCCCCACCCCGATGACGGCCCCGACCACCGCATGAGAAGAGGAAACCGGGATATTGAGCTGGGTGAAAAAATGCAGGGTCAGGGAATGAACCAAGACCACCACTAAGGCGGAGAAGGAGTCCAACGGCGTTATCTTCTTCCCGATCGTCACCATCACCTTGGCCCCATAGGTGAGAGCACCCACGGCTATGCTGATTCCGCCCAAGGTTGCCGCCCACCAAGCGGCGTGCTTGCTCCCCACCGCTCCGAACATCCCTATGTTGTAGTAGGCAACCGTGGTAACTACCACGTTGTTGGCTCCCAGCGCATAGGCGCCATAACATCCGAAAATGAAGAAGAGGACCTTATAGAGACTGGCTCGAACCGTCGTTTTTTTGATCCAGACAACCAGCGGGTATCTCAAGATCTTCAAAAAGACAAAGGCCAACACCAGTCCTATCATCGGATGCAGCAGCCAGCAAATCAGCATTTTGAGAAATTTGGCCCAATCCACCGACTCCATCCCGCTGGCGGCAATGGCTATTCCCATAAATGCCCCGATCGCCGCCTGCGATGTCGAGGTGGGGATAGAAAGGTACGTAATAACCGTGATGGTGAGAGCGGCCGAGAGCGTCGCCACCAGTGCCAGAGTCGAGGTGCTTTCCTGGGAGAACTTCGTGCTCTCGGCCAAAAATAAGTTGGGCCCCTCCACCGTCGCTCCCAGAACTACGAATATCGCAATAAGGATTACCGCGGTGCGATATTTGAGTACGTTCGTAGCTACCGCCGTACTGAAGATGTTGGCGGCGTTGTTGGCCCCGATCCCCCAACCCAGGTAAAGCCCTCCGAAAACCTTATATCCCGCCTGAGAGAATAAAAAGTTGCTCAACATCTGGCTTGCCGTAACTCCACGTCGTTATGAATTAGGACCAACCGCAAATGAAAGTCGCCCCGGCGACCCGTTAAATGGTTCTGATTGCGATGATCTTTTTAAGCGCCAAATCTATCATCCAAACGGCCGTCATAACCCCATAGGCCGCAGGAGCCAACCGGCCGGCCGGGGAAGGGGCCGCCAGGGCTATGGCGGTCACGGTTTTCTCAAGCTTACCCAGCGGCTCTTGGACCAATTCGATTTCTCTTTGGGCCTCCGTCAAGCTGCGCTGCAATTTAGTCCAGGCACTACCCAGAATGCTGGTGACGTCTCTGAGAACTCCAAACAGGTCGGCCAATCGACGGATTTCCGATTCGGGAAGAACTTTCCCGAGGTCCAGAAGTTGCTCCGCTAAGGCAGCTAACTGGGCCGCATATCCCGAAAGCTCCAGATAATTTTGCCGAAAAAACGGCAAGGACTCGCCCTGGGCCAGCAGGTTAAAAACCCGGTCGAAAAGATGGCGCCCATCCTTTCCTACTGAGGCGGAATCTACCTGGGCTGGACCCGGTTCGGCGATTGCTTCTAGTATCCGATCGAATTGCTCCCGGATCGCTTCCGGTAAGGATAAGGACGTCATCTCTCTCACCTTAAGTTAGCCGTGGTTTGCTCGACCGTCAGGACCATCCCGTCTCTGACGACGTAATAACGAGCAAATCCTATGCCAACCTAACGATGGGCAGATTCAGGGGGGGGATACGAAACATACGAAGGAGAAAACGCAAATATTTGCGCGGACAGCGCAATATTCTGCACTTTCCGGAGGATAAGACCTAGATCCCGTACTCCTTCAACTTGTACTGAAGGGCACGCAAACTTATGTGGAGGCGTTCGGCCGTCTTGATGCGGTTGCCGTTTTCTTCCTGGAGCATCTGCTCTATCAGTTTTTTCTCAAAATCCTTCATCCTGATCTTGAGCGAAGACAGGTCTTGGTCCGCTCCATCGCGAAGGTGCATTTTTAGGGTTCGAAGGCGCGTCGGGAGGCTTTCCACGGTTATCTCATCCCCCTCCATCAGGGTAACGGCCCGTTCCAAGACGTTCTCGAGTTCGCGCACGTTGCCCGGCCAAGGATATTCGTTGAAAACCCCCAAAACTTCCGGCCGGATGGAAGGAACGGTCTTATTCATGGATGCGGCATATTTACCCAGAAAATGCTTCGCCAAAAGCGCTATGTCTTCTTTTCTTTCCCGCAGGGGGGGCATGTGGATTTCAACGACATTGAGCCGCCAGTAAAGGTCCTCCCGGAATTCGCCGGCGGCCACCAGATCACTGAGGTTTCGATTGGTCGAAGCCAGTATCCTGACATCCACCTCTACTTGCTGGTTGGAACCCAGTCTTTCAAACTTTCTTTCCTGCAGAACCCGCAGAAGCTTCACCTGCAACGACGGCGTCAACTCACCCACCTCATCCAACAAAATAGTCCCCTTGTCGGCATATTCGAATCGCCCCATATGATCGTGCAGGGCGCCGGTATAAGCACCTTTGACATAGCCAAACAATTCGCTCTCCAGCAGGGCTTCCGGGATAGCCGCGCAATGCACGGCGACAAAGCGTTTTTCCCGCCTGGAACCGGAGTAATGGAGCGTTCTGGCCACCAGTTCTTTCCCTGTGCCGCTTTCTCCGCTGATCAGAACCGTGGCATTGGAGTCGCTCAGCTTCCTGATCCGCTCGAAAACCGGGGTCATGGTCTCGCTCTTGCCGATCAGGTTCTCAAATCCGGACATCGAGGAGAGGTAGGTTTTCAGGGCGATGTTCTCGGCGCGCACTTCCTGATGTTCCATTTCCTTTTTCAGAGTCAACAGGAGTTCATCCGGTTCGATCGGTTTGATAAGATAATGATCCGCACCGGATTTGAGCGCACTGACGGCATCCTTGATGGTCCCGTAGGCGGACAGCACCACGATGACGGCATCGGGATTGTCGGTCCTGATCCGAGAGATCAGATCGAGTCCGTTGCCGTCCGGGAGCCGGACATCCACCAGGTAGATCCGAAAACTCTTGGTCGCTACTATCTTTTGGGCCGAGCCAAAAGTGTAGACACACTCGGCCTCGTAGCCCCCGCCGGAGAGGAGAAGCCGCAGATTGTCGGCGGCCACCCGTTCGTCCTCTACTATCAGCACCTTAATCATTGCCGTCACCGCTTGGTCTCCGGAAAAAGGAAAGTCTGACCGTAGTTCCTACTCCCGGACTTGATTCCAGGTCGAATTCGCCGCTATGCGCCTGCATCACCCTTAACACGTACGTCAACCCGCAGCCCAGCCCATCCGTTTTTGTGGTGAAGGGGAAGCTCAGGACTTTATCCCTTTCCTCGGGCGTCATTCCCGCTCCGGTATCACGGATGCTGATCGTATAAGCGGTCGCGTTGTCAGCACCCCTAACCGTGAGTTTCCCTCCGGGTTTCATAGACTGACACGCATTTAGCGTGATATTCAATACCGCCTGATGCAAGCGATTTTGATCGATGAGGATCGGTTTGCTGTCCTGGGCCCGGAAATCGAGTTCGATCCCCAAAAGTTCGACCTGAGGACGAACCAGCTTAAATATTTTCTCCAGCTCGTTAGCGACGTTTACCGGTTTTTTGCGCAACGTTATCTCCCCCCCCGCCTCCACGAAATCCTTAACGGTTCGCTTCAGTCTTTTCGTCTCGGTACGAAGGGCTTCTATGTTTTCTTCTATGGTGGGGTCGTCGCCGATCTTATTGAGAATCTTCGTCCTCAGCAGGCTCAGGGTGATCTCCATGGAGTTGAGGGGATTTCTGATTTCGTGGGCCAGTTCAGCCGTGACCTGGCCCAGGACGGCCAGTTTTCCCGCCACGATCAACTGTCGCTGGGTCCGTTCCACCCGCTGACGGGATTTTTGCAATTCGGTAAGCATGTCCTGGAAATGAGCGCCCAAAACCCTGAATTCAGCCCATCTCAACGTGGGCATATTCGTATTCAGGTCTCCCCGGGAGACCCGATCCATAACCGGGAGCAGCTTCTTCAGGGGAGAGGAGAAATTCCTGCTCAGGAACACGGCCAACCCGAGAGACAGGATGACGGCGAAGATAAAGGTGTATGTCAGCGTTGCTTGGTAAATGTCCAGAGAGGCCAAGATGGTCTTGGCATCCTGCCATAGCAGCAAGCCGCCGAATTCTTCTCCGGTCGAATGATAGACAGGCAAGTAAATTCCCCACATCTCTTTCTCCCCCGACATGAAAACGACCTTGTCCGGCGACTGATCGGTTGCCGCCGGAGGGGTCCAGGTCAGGCTCGAACCAAGTGTACTGGTGACAAGAACATCCCCTTGGAACAGGGCAACGTTGAATCCGGTGATATTTTTATAGGCGCTGAAAAAATCCTTGTTCAAGAGCACGCCGGTCATCAGCGTTCCGATAATCGCCTTCTCATTCGAACGGATCGGAGCCACCGAGCGCAGGGCTATGCCGGAGACTCCATACTCAATATCCGCCGCAGGCATCCCTTTGAGGGCGTTGCCTATGATTATCTGGGAAGCCTTATCTTCCCCGAAATCACCAGGCCGGTGGCCGCGCGCCAGGACGATTCCGGAGGAGTCCCCGATTTCCAGGAGGTCCAGGTTGGAGTAGCCGAAAAGTTCAAACAGGCGGGACTCCAAGCGAGAACGATCACCTTGAGAGAGGAAAACGATAATCGACTCATCCTGGGCATATCGTTCCGCCAACTTCAGAAGATTTCCCGAACGCCGGGAAATCTCCTCGCGGATGCCCAGCCCGACCCTCTCGGCCTGGGAGAAAAACTTGTCCTCGGCTGTTCGCCGGAGCATCGCTTCGAAAATCAGAAACGCCAGCAACAATGGAGCCAAGACAACAATGAAAAAGCTTATGTACAGACTGAGCCGATAACTGATGCGCATAACAACCGCACTTCCTGGGGACATCCCGGTCGCAGTCGAATGATCTCTCCCACTCTAGGGTTTCCGTCCTACATGGATCATGCGCTTGAGGATGTCTGCCTTCTTTCGGTAATTAGACATCAACATAACACCGGCTGAAACAAAAAAGCGGAACGCTAGGATACAAGACCCCCAGCACCACCGCCTGGGTTATGCCCACCACCAAGCCCCTCGGCGAGTCCTCCAATCCGAAGTGCGTGAGGCTGCCTTGCTCGAGGACGAACCGAAATACCTGGAAGTCTTCTGGGAGAACGACTGTATCGTTGCGCGTCACTACAACGCCGAGTACAACTGCTGCCTGGAGAGGGTGGACGTGGAAATGGAGGTGGAAGGGACGGAAATCCGGCTCTACGAGACCGAATACGTCCCCATCTACTGCTACTGTCTCTGCCCCTACAACGTCTTCAGCGACATCTCCCCCCTGGTCCCGGGGGAGTACACCGTCTCCGTCTACAAGATGGGGTCGTTCTGGGAATCGGCCACCGTGACGGTGCCGTAAGTTCCGCCGGAATAACCCCGGCATACCACCGAACCGGGTCCCAGTCACCAAATAGTCACCAGGTAGAGGATGTGAGGCTGAAGGGGAGGGGATGGGGTTCGGGGAGGTCAGTGATTCCCGTCTCCCGAAGTCGTCTGGGTTGCTTGTCCCGCGTTTATCGAAGGGTGTCGCTCAGTGAGCCAAGCCGGTAGCGCAGAGCGTTCTGTGCCATCACTTTTTCCAGCTCCGTCGCAACGAGTTTCGGGGGGCGCCCTCTCAGAGCGAGCTTGGTCCGGTTATCGCGATGGGATGCAGCAACGTGGAAAAAAGTCATTAAAAAGCGGAAGCCTCCCATTACTGGTCGGAAGGGATAAAGCCTAATATATGTTAACGATTTGGAAATAACGAAAGCTGGTTTTCGGCGGATTTGAATAGCTGTTCTACACACTGTGTCGGAATTTCAAAAAAGGCAGCGGGAAACTGGCTTCGCCGTAGGCGGATAGGCAGAGCAAGTTCAACCTCTATAGTCGACACTTCATCGCTAAGTTCACAAGAGTAACCGCGTTTCAGAGCCGTTTCATTAAGGGAGGTGCAGGATGAAAGCATTTTTGTGTTATGTGCCCACGCTGGCCGCCATCTTCCTGACCGCGGCGATTCCGGCTGCCGCCGATAACCAAGGCGGAGGCTCGATGATGGCGACCGGCAGTCAAGGAATGGGTGACCCAGGTAAGTACCAGAGTTGGTATTGTCCCTACTGCGGGCGCCCGATGGAAGGGGGAATGATGGGGTCCGGCATGATGGGGTCCGGCATGATGAGGGGTGGCATGATGGGGCCCGGTATGATGGGACGAGATATGATGGGCCCGGGGATGATGTCCCGAGGTTGGGGATATCCCTATCAAGGCCGGGTTACACCTATCGATTTGGCCGGAGCCCAAAAAATGGTGGAGCGTTACGTGGCCGCGACCGGGAATCCGCGTCTGGAAGTGGGGAAAATCACCGAAAAAGATACCGCCTTTGAAGCGGAGATCGTGACCAAGGATGGATCGCTGGTCGACAAAATCCTCATCGACAAGACCACCGGCTGGATGCGTCCCGCCGATTGAAGCAATGACGGGAAAATTTCTATTCCTGTCGGACTGTTCCGTCAAAAGGATTACCATCGCTTCCGGGGGAGGAGCCAAGGCCGCCCTGGCGGCGAGCCGGGGCCTTATTGCCGGCGGGAAACCTCGATAAGGAAAAGCGATGAACGGCTATGGATTCAGTAAGGTTCTCAACCTGCCCTTCGCCGAAGCGGAAGCCACGGCGACAACGGCCCTGAAAGCCGAGGGGTTCGGAATCCTGTCCCGGATCGACCTGAGGGAGAAGTTCGAGGAAAAACTGGGGATCGATTTCAAAAACTACGTGATCCTGGGTGCGTGCAATCCCACCAACGCCCGAAAGGCAATTCTGGCTGAAGAAGAGATCGGCCTTTTACTTCCCTGCAACGTTGTCCTCTACGAAAAAGATGGCGGTACCGCGGTCTCTTTCATCCGTCCCACCGCGGCCATGCGGATGATCGACAATCCCGAACTTCAGAAAGTCGCCTCGGAGGTGGAAGGTCAGTTGAAGCGGGCGTTCGATTCCCTGAGCTGAATTTCGTCGAATAACCGAGCGTCTTACAAGAAAGCGGTGAAAGATGATAATGGATCCTGTCTGCGGAATGGAGGTCGATGAAAAAACCGCCCTCCGGTCCGAGAAGGACGGAAAAACCTACTATTTCTGTTCTTCCTCCTGCCGGGAAAAATTCTTGAAGGGAGAAAGATCGGGTCCCGGGAATGAAGGTCACGTTGGCCACGGCGGTCATGAAAGCCACATCGGCCATGACCACGCCGCCCACCATCGTATGATGGTCAAAGACTTCCATCGAAGATTCTTCATCTCCCTTGCCGCCACCGTTCCCATCCTTCTCCTCTCGCCGTTAGTGCAAAGGTTCCTGGGGATAAAAATTCGCTTCTCCGGGAGCAATTACCTCCTCTGGTCATTCTCCACCTTCGTTTTTCTCTACGGAGGCAGGCCCTTTCTAAGCGGCCTCTACTCCGAACTGCGGAAAAGATCCCCCGGGATGATGACACTGATCGGTCTGGCGATCTCGGTCGCCTACTTCTACTCATCGGCGGTGGTCTTCGGACTGAGCGGCAAGGTTTTCTTTTGGGAGCTGGCGACGCTGATAGACATCATGCTCCTCGGCCATTGGATAGAGATGAAATCGGTTTTGAGCGCTTCTAACGCCTTGGAGGAGCTCGCCCGCCTAATGCCGGATGAAGCCCATCGGGTCGGCGGCGGAAAGACGGTGGAGGTAAGGCTGGAGGACGTGAAAAAAGGGGATCTCCTCCTGGTCAAGCCGGGGGAGAAGATTCCTGCCGACGGTATAGTCAAACAGGGGGAGAGCTACGTCAATGAGGCGATGGTCACCGGGGAGTCGAAACCGGTCAAGAAAGGGAAAAACGAGAAAGTGATCGGGGGAACGCTCAACGGCGACGGCTCTCTGGAGATCGAGGTTATGGGGACAGGAGAGGATTCCTACCTCTCCAAGGTTATTACTTTGGTCAAACAAGCCCAGAAGTCGAAATCGAAAAGCCAGACTTTGGCCGACAAAGCGGCGTTGTGGCTGACCATTATCTCCCTGAGCGCCGGAGGGGTAACACTGCTTTCGTGGCTCCTCGCCGGTAAGGTTTTCGCCTTCGCCATGGAGAGGATGGCCACGGTGATGGTGATCACCTGTCCCCACGCGCTCGGTCTGGCCATTCCCCTGGTGGTAGCGGTTTCCACGGCGCTGGCTGCCCGCAACGGTCTTCTGATCCGAAACCGGAACGCCTTCGAAAACTCCCGCAAGATCAGCACCGTTCTTTTCGATAAAACCGGGACCCTGACTGAGGGGAAATTCGGAGTCAGCTCGCTCCGCCCTCTGGCCGCCGGCTGGGACGAGAAGAAACTGATCCGGACCGCTGCCGCCCTGGAGAAGAACAGCGAACATCCAATCGGAGCCGGGATCGCACTCAAAGCCCAGGAGATGGAGATCGACGTGCCGGAAGCCTCCGATTTTCGGGCCCTCCAGGGGAAAGGAGTGGAGGGGAAAATGGACAGCGAGGAGTTCAAAGTGGTCAGTCCCGGTTATCTGGAAGAAAATGGGTTTGAGCTCCCCGAAAAATTGAAAGAAGAAGGCCTGGCC
Source organism: bacterium (assembly GCA_035380285.1). Classification (NCBI taxonomy): domain Bacteria; species bacterium. The sequence continues at coordinate 47,955 of DAOSXE010000022.1, forward strand.
ACCGTGGTTTACGTTCTGGCCGGAGGGGAATTGGTGGGATCGATCGGTCTCTCCGACCGGATTCGATCCCAATCCCGGGTAGCGGTGAACAGATTGAAAGGAGCCGGAATCAAGTGCTGGATGATCACCGGCGATAACAAGAATGTCGCCCACCAGGTTTCTGCTGAGCTAGATCTGGATGGGTATTTCGCCGAAGTCCTCCCCGAACAGAAGCAGGGTAAAGTAAAGGAACTTCAGGGCAAAGGCGAATTCGTGGCTATGACCGGCGACGGGGTCAACGACGCTCCTGCTCTCGCTCAGGCTGATGTGGGAATCGCTATCGGTTCGGGGACCGACGTCGCCGCTGAGACCGCCGATATCATTCTGGTAAACAGCAATCCGGAAGACGTGACCACGCTCATCCTCTTTGGGGCGGCGACCTATCGTAAGATGGTCCAAAATCTTTGGTGGGCGACCGGCTATAATGTTTTAGCCATTCCCCTCGCGGCCGGTGTATTGTTCTGGGCCGGGATTTTGATCTCTCCGGCGATGGGAGCTGTTCTGATGTCGCTTTCCACGGTGATCGTGGCGATCAATGCCAGACTGCTGCAAGTCGATAAAAGTAACTGAATTAATAGGAGGCAGGGCATGCTTAAAGTTATAGTGCTTGTTATAGCTGTATTCTTGCTTATTCCTATCGCAAGTGTTTGTGGCAATGGTACTGAAGAGGGGCATATGGGTGGTTGGGACCATATGATGAATTTTAGCGGAGGAGGCGTAATTATGTGGGTACTCCTGATCATTCTCTTGGGAGTCATTATTTACCTGTTCTTTTTAAAAGGGACAGGGGGAGGGCGGTCGGGGAATCCTCAGGAGACCCCATTGGAAATAATTAAGAAACGTTACGCTAGGGGGGAGATTACGGAAGCAGAATTCAAAAAAATGAAAAGGGATCTTGAATCAGAGTAATCGAGAGCGAAGCATGATCAACCGCCACCTCACGGCCCAGTCACCAAATAGTCACCAAAATTATCTGTACTCAGGGGTAATCAGGGGTACTCACCGGTACAAAACCGTCGATATAATTAGCCTGCCCGGCAAGGAGATACGCCGAAAGTTCCTGGGCAATCAGGGGTTAGGAAAACCACCTGAATTTCTTTACGAGTGAGCTGCTCTACCAACTGAGCTACTTCGGCGAACACCGTGCATTATAGCCGGGGGGGAGGGCGGGGCAAGGATAGATTCACCGGGCAGCCATCATGGAAGGCCGCCCGGGTACCCGCGAGCGACACACCTTCGGTGAGGACTGATTATCCCCCGAAGAGCCTCATCCTTCACCAGGTCCGGTAGATCCAGGAGCCACGGGGACTGGTTCGGTCGTGAGGGGGAGTGAACTTGAGGGCTCTCCCCAGGGCTGCCTGACTGGGAGAACCTCAGGCGGCTTGGTCAGGGCGTGAACTTTTTCGAAAAGGCGCTCCTGGTGTGCTATAATTTTCTTGTAGAGCAAGGTTATGCCGAGGTTTTGTCTTTACTCCATCTCCAGACTGGTGTTACAATTAAAACTTGGGGAAAAATAGACTTACAAAAAACAGCATTGGGAGAACAGATACTTAGCTAATCTTAACCCCTCAACCTCGGCGCATAGAACCGTGCAAGTACATGGTGGATCCTGAGGTTGGGGGAATCTGACCCGGCGCGGATAGCTTTATCCGGCCGGTTATTTGTTTTTATGGGGCCAAAAACGGAAAGGGGAATGGTTATGAATAAATTCGCAATGATAAGTCTCGTTCTGCTGGCCGGGACGGCGCTGGCGGTACAGCCGGTCACCGGTCAACAATGGACGGCTCTCAGTTCCGGGATGAACAACCATGTTTTCGCTCTGGTCGGGGATGGCACCAACCTCTACGCAGGGGGGGCCTTCACCACGGCGGGCGGTGCAACGGTTAACGGAATCGCCCGGTGGGACGGGTCCGACTGGACGGCCCTCAGTTCGGGTGTGACCGGCAATATCTACGCCCTTCTCTGGAATGGCTCCAACCTCTACGCAGGAGGTAACTTCACCACTGCCGGAGGTGTGACCGCGAACAATATTGCTATGTGGGACGGGAGCGCCTGGACGGCTCTCAGTTCCGGGATGAATGACTATGTCAAGGCACTGGCCTGGGACGGCTCTAACCTCTATGCGGGGGGGGCATTCACCACTGCCGGGGGTGCGCCCGTTAACCATATCGCCAAGTGGAACGGAAGCGGTTGGTCGGCTCTCGGTTCAGGGGTGGACTCCACTGTCGAGGGGATTGCCTGGGACGGTACCTACCTCTACGCGGGGGGGAGCTTCAACACTGCGGGAGGCGTTCCCGCGGCCAAGATCGCACGCTGGAATGGGAATGCCTGGTCGACCCTCAGTTCGGGGATGAACGGCGGTGTCATGACGCTGGCCATGGGGGACTCCAACCTTTACGTGGGGGGGGCCTTCAACACGGCGGGCGGCGTAACCGCTAACCGGGTCGCCCGATGGGACGGGAGCGCCTGGTCGGCCCTGAATTCGGGCATAAGTTCTGGAGATTATGTCTATGCCCTGGACTGGGACGGATCCAATCTCTACGTGGGGGGAGAATTCAGTATGGCGGGCGGCGTAACCGCGAGGCGCAGCGCCCGGTGGGACGGGAGTTCCTGGTCGGCTCTCGGGGCGGGGATGAACAATACTGTCTTTGCCCTTCTCTGGAACGGATCCAGCCTTTATGCGGGAGGGTACTTCACCACTGCGGACTGGTTGACCGCGAACCATATTGCCGAATGGGTTACGCCCACACCTGTTCCGACACCGTCGGTTACCCCCACGCCGACACCGTCGGTTACCCCCACGCCGACACCGTCGGTCACCCCCACGCCCACACCATCGGTCACCCCCACGCCATCGGCTACTCTCACCCCCACGCCGTCCGCTACTCCTTCGCCCACGCCGGTTTCCTCCGGCGCTGTCACCGGCGACTACAACGGCGACGGGACCTCGGACATCGCCCTCTTCCGGCCCTCGGCCGGGCTCTGGCTGGTGCGGGGCCTGACCAAGGCCTGGTTCGGGGCCTCGAGCGACGAGGTCGTCCCCTCCGACTACAACGGGGACGGGACCTGGGAGCCGGCGG
>DAOSXE010000023.1:0-40781 GCA_035380285.1 bacterium
GTTCCGCCTACTACGGGACTTCGACCGACCTGCCCGTCACCAACCCCTGAGGGGGAGGGTTCGGGGTTCGGGCCCCCGCCTCAGCCCCGGAAGATTTTTGCACCTGATTACTCTGATTAACTCTTATTGGGGAAGGGGGAAAGAGAGGGTTCAGGGTTCAGGGTTCAGGGTTCGGGGTTCAGGGAGACAGTTTTCACAGATGAGGGGAGATTAAAAGCCTCGTCCACATGCGAGATCAAGGGTTCGGAAAATGCAATAGCGGGCTCCCTACCAAATACCGACTTCTTGATCGATCATGAGATGAAGAAGGTACCGCCTTCTATAAATCCCTTGACGCCCTAGTTTCCCAGTTTTCCCAATCCGGAACGTAGACGGACATCAAGCTTTTGAACAACCGGCCGTGATTGGGAACGCGGAGATGAAGCAACTCGTGGACGATGGCATACCGCCGAAAGCCGCCGGGTTCGGCTAAAAGGTCTTCGCTGAAACTTATCCACTTCCCTGGAGAACACGACGCCCATTTATGGCGCATTTTCTGCACCCGAATCCGGGCGGGCTCGACCTTGAGTCGTGCCGCCCATGCGCGAACATCTTCCTTAAAATTCTCCTTGTCCCGGGCTTTCCGCGGCCTGCTCATTTTCCCCACGCGCGCAATAACTTTTCCGCGATCGAGATCATGCGCTCCTTGCCGACCAAGGGAAGCAGAACCCGGTAGAGCTCGGCTTTCAACTGCCTGAGTTCGGCCGCATTGTCGCGGTGGTGGGGGAATCGGTCGAAAATCGCGCCCAGGACAACCGCGGCTCTCTCCGGCCGGTCGATATCTTCTTCTTTCAAGGTCCAAAAGAACGAGAAAGTCGTCTCGTCGCATCCCATCTTTTCCTGCAATTTTTGGGCCTCGACGATTTCACGAATCAACTCCTCGATCTTCCTCAGCGCGGTTTCCGTGGTGTCCTGCCGCCTGTCGTAAGCATCCATAATCGCTTCCGCGCGATCCCCGATAGGCTTCAGATACGGATTGCTCTCGCCGTCTTCAAGCACCTTTTCCCTGATACCGTTAACCAGATTTATGATCTTGGCTTTCTCCGACCCGTTGCTTTTTTTAATGGCATCCAGCGTTTTTTCGTCGATTTCGACGACGGGAAGCGTTTCCTTGGGCCCGTAAATTTCAGCCCTTTCCCGAATCAACCGCGAGGTTTTATCGGCAACATCGTTGTAGAGTATCGTTCCTTTCCGGAAAGCGTTTCGGACGATTCGATACAGCACGGAGAGACGCCCGAAATCGTCTATGAAAATCCGCAGGCCGGGCGACGGCGACAGAATTTCGTAGAGCATCTCGATCCGTCGATAGAATTTATAGAACGCTTCCCGCTCTTCCCGGTCCGAAAAAACCTCGATCGCCCTTTCGATCGCCTTATCGTCGATCGGCCCACGGCAAAGCCGAGTGTATTCCCGGGCGGGACCGTCCATGAGTTCCTTGAACTTCTCGAACAGCAAGTCGAGGTCCTCGATAACCCCGCTGACGACCTCGGAATCGAAGGCAAGCGCCTGTTCCAGCTTCTCGAAGATACCCACGAAATCGACCACCAATCCGCACGGTTTACGCCGTTCCGGATCGCGTTCGTACGGACGGTTCACCCGGGCTATCGCCTGAAGCAAGACATGGTCGCGCATGGGCTTGTCCAGGTACATGCAGTACAGAATGGGCGCGTCGAACCCGGTCAACAGCTTATCGGTAACGATGAATATTTTCGGCAGCGTGTGCGGTTTGGGGAAAAGCTTCCGGGCTTTCTTCTCGGCTTCCGGCGTAACCTGATGCCGGTAGACGAGAGGATACCGTTCGGAGTCGTGCTGGGCCGGGGTGTAAATCGGCAAGGAGTATTCCGGAGGCAGAACTTTGTCCAACGCTTCTTTATACAGCGCGCAGGCTTCGCGGTCGACGGCCACGAGAAACGCTTTGTAACCCAAGGGTTCCACGTTGTTCGTGAAATGTTCGGCGACGAACGCCGCCACTTTCTCGACCCGGTCGTCCGCTTTCAGAAACGTCTTAAGACGCGTGGAACGATCGAGAATCTTGTTGAGTTCGTCGATATCGCTCACTCCCTCCGCTTGGGCAAGCGCCATGAATTCCCGTTCCAACTGCTCGCGCGGAACGCGGATTTCGCTCGGAGCCAAGGTGTACTTGAGCGGCACCGTCGTGCCGTCGGCGATGGACTCGGCGATCGAATATTTATCGAGATAGCCCCGTTCGTCTTCCTTCCCGAATACCTTGAAGGTGCCTTGCCCGTAGGCCGTTTTGTCGATGGGGGTCCCCGTGAAACCGATCAAGGTCGCTTTCGGCAAGGCCCCCAGCAAGTAGTTGCCCAGGTCGCCGCCGGTGGACCGGTGCGCTTCATCGATCAGGACAAAGATATTTTCGCGCGGGTTGAGGTCGGGGGGGATGCCGTCGAATTTGTGGATCATGGAAACGATCAAACCCCGAAAGTCGGCCGCCAACAATTCGCGCAGCTTTTCTTTGCTGGTCGCGTACGCGATGGAAATACCGTGCGCGGTTTCTTCTCCGAGAATCCGCTCCACCCATTCGGAGAGCTGACCTTCCAACTCGTTGCGATCGATGATCAAAACAACCGTAGCCTTGCCGAAAGTCTCGTTGTCCTGAAGAATAAGCCGGGCGGCGGTCAGCAACGTAAAGGTCTTGCCCGAACCCTGCGTATGCCAGATCAGGCCCGTCGTGCGCGAGGCGTCGGCGCAGCGCGCCAGGATACGGTCCACCGCGCGCGTCTGATGCTGCCGCAGCACCGTTTTTTGCAGTTCGTCCTCTTTATAGAAAAACAGGATCCATTCCTTCAGCATGGTCAGAAAGCGCCGGCGGTCGAAGAAAGCCTTCACCTTCTTCTCGTAATCGCCCGGTTCCTCGTCTCGCCAATTGAAGAGGTTTTTCCGGTCGAGGTTCCAGGTGGCGCCGTAGTAGAAGTCGATCAGGTGCGTGAGGTTGAAGACCTGAGGCGCGGTCAGCATCTCCGGGGTCTCGCGATGGTATTCTCGGATCTGGACCAACCCTTCTTCGATACCTTTGGCCCTAGTCGCACTCTTGGTCTCCACGACGGCCACGGGGATGCCGTTGATCAGGAACATGACATCCGCGCGGTTCGTTTCCAGGCCGTTCGTGTATTGCCACTCGTCGGTCACCTGAAAGACGTTTCGATCGGGATCGTTGAAATCGATGACGGTTACGTTGCGCTCGCGCTTCTCTTTCTCGTCGTAGCGGCTTTGTTCCCCGCGCAGCCACGCCAGAATCTCGGCGTTGCCCTCGATGGTGTTCGGGACCGCCTCGATTCTCCCGATCGCCTCCACGGCTTTATCGGCAGTAAGCCACCCCGAATTCAGCTCGATCAGCTTTTCTTCCAGGACCCTCCCGAAGAGCAAACCGCCCTCGCCCTTCCGCATCGCCACCGCCGCCGTGGGCGGCACATACGTCCACCCCGCCTGCCGCGCGTAGCGAACCAACGGTCCCTGAACGGTTTTTTTCTCCGAACCGATTTGCGCCATACTATCTTTCGAACTCCCGCAGTTCTTCCTCGATACCATATACCTCGAGACCAACCAATCTATCAATCAGGTCGAGGCAACGCGTTCGATACCCATCATCTCGGCTTTGTCGGTAGGCCCGAAGCACAAGCTCACAAATTGTGCCGGCATGTGCCAACGTGCGGTATCTCATGTTCCACCCACAACGATCCAACTCGGTGACGATAGCTTCACATGCCGCCAACAGTTCTTCGGGAATATTTGCGGTCGATCGTTCCAAAGACCGTATCAGAACTTCCATGTTCTCACTAAACGCTCGGCTCGCTAAAAAAGCACGAATCAGCCTGCGACATGCTTCGAGTTGACGCCCTTCGACCTTTTGAAAAAAGGAAGCTGCTTCAGCACGCACTTCTTTTATAGGGTCATCGAAGAAGCGAACAAGTGCGGAATGGGAAAAATCGCGGCATTTCTCGTTCGATACGTTGGCCGCGGCCACCTTTGCCGCGCCGGTGCGTTTATCATCGTCACCCGAGATGCATTCCACGACTAAGTCGAGGGCTTCCGGATTGTCAAACTGGGCCAAGCATGCTTGTCGCGCACCGGCTTCCCTGACGAATCCACTACGAGAATCAAGCATGCGGCGTATTACAGGCATCAGACGAGTAAAATGTCTATAGCTGGCGTAATATAAAAATTTATCCACGTAAGGCGTTGCGAATAACTCGTCTACATCGATCTCCACGAGCTGAAGAAATAACTCGACGGCGCGCTCTTCGTCGTGCCGGAAAAGACCTAATAGCGTGTTAGCCACTGCGGAGCGGACGATCACGGTTGGGTCACAAACCATCCGGCGGATATACGGCAAAAAGAACGGTACACGATTCGAGCAATCGAAAAGCAGGGACCCCATCCCTACGGCCGCTGACCCTCTTGTACTATTTATAGCCGCATTAAGGATCTCGCTGGGGGAAGTTGGCTCTGACCCTTTGACCGCTGTTATTACTACTTCGCTGAGCCGAGGATCGTCCGCCTCTGTTGCCAACCATCCCACTATTTTCAGTATATCTTCGGGGATGTCTTCACCGCTTAAGGATTCGATGGGACCAAGTAACCAGTGTCCGCCAGGTTTACCCTCTAAGCCGAAAACTGTTCGAACCACATCGAATACCAGGTCTTTATCGATCGGTGCGCCCCCGAGTCCTCTCAGTATGGCTTGGAAATAACACGGTTGGAGACCCACCGGCATCCGTAATACGAGACGGGCAAATCTCTCGGGATTATGGTTGGTTTCCTTTTCCAGTTCGGCAGCCAGTTCCCGGGCGCCTCCCGCTAAAAAAGAACGCGAGGACCGTTGCGAACTGCCATCCTTCTTGTCATAGATATTCATGGCGCGAAGCCACTGCTCATCCGACATCTTCCGAACCAAAGTTTCGTCGATGGGGGACTCGACGATACCGCCTTGAGGCAAGGTAAGCGGTTTCAGTACCTTTGGCTGGAATTTTCTCTGAAGCTCACGAATCCTTATCTCAACAGCCTCACTTCTCCGTTCGCGGTCGAGGGCATCCAGCATGATGAATTGCCAATACCCGTTATAGCGATGTCCGTCCCTGCTCTTTTCCCAGAGCGGATAATGCTGCAACATGGCTTCCTGCAGACGAGAGTAACTCTTCTCACTACAGGTTTTGCTGCAATGCTCGATCAATTCTCGGGCGGCCCAGTATTGAGAATTTCTAATTCCTATCCATCCCGCTTCAAGTCTCTGAAGGTTTTCCAGTACATATTCGACGGTCAGATCGGCAGAATCGGATGGGGCAACAGTCAGTGCCCGGACGAGCAAATAATTCACGCTATCGTAGTCACCATAACTACGAAGTCGCTCAAATAGCCGTTCGAACTCAGGTCGGCTAGTGCGAGCAAGTTGGCAGAGCGAGATCTCCAGTGCCTTCAAGAACGCGGACTCCATCTCGGATTGATCTTCACGAAACATCCGGATGTGCCAGACGGAATCGGAATACAGTTCCCGCGCTCTTTTATCTGCCGTTTCCGTAACAACCCTGAGAAAAAACGGGATCGCAACTTTCAGAAAGGCCAGCGGGGCGGCTTTCGCGGTATCAAGGAGAAACCTGATTCCACCGGTACTTCTTCCCGGCATGAACCGCATCGGTATATTTTTAAAGTCGATGTCCTCGGTCACCCTTGCTAAATAAGAATTAATCGCTTCGGTAGCCCATTGGGGATTTGTTCTCGGCAGCTCTTCAAGGAAAGGCCAAAAACTCGCCGCCCCTTCCTCCTCTACCAGCCCTTTATCGGCCATTGCGATAAGTAACTCAAAGGCCAAGCGAGTCGATTTGATGTGTGACCAGATTGTGAACAGGATCCGACGATTCCACTCCGCCGATTCCCCAATGTAAGGCCGGAGATAATCGATACACTCAACGGGATTGGCCCTTAAGTTCACTTGAATAATCCGCAATGCATATTCCGTTATGGAAGGATCGTCCGATGCCAACCAGCCCGTCAAAACACCGCTTTCATGGATGAACGGGAAGAGAGATCTACAATTTACAAAGGACGTCAATGCCCCTTTCGCCAGGGACGCGTTTTCATTCTCGATTATATCTTTAAGCAACTCCCAAAGGTCTTTACTCGCTTTATCCAGCCTTCCGACGACATCCAGAGCGCTTTTTTTCAGATGCAAACGGATACCTGCATCAGTCAGAACCTTCCGTAGATTTTCTATAAATGCAGCGTAATCAATACCATATTCATACAGGAGGATTTGCCTCAACGGTGCCCGCTTGAACAAGTGCTGTCCTCCGCCTTTCAGATACTCGATCAGATCACGACCCTCTGAAACAAAAAGTCGAGCAAAGACGTAATCGAAAAATTCCTCGTGAAAAAAACCTATCTGCCGACCATCGAGCACAAGAACGTGTTCCGATTCCATGGCGCGGACCGTTTGCGCGAAGTCATCGAGTACCACCTCCTCAGGAACAAATAACGCTTGCCGGGTGGTCATCCGGTCGCAGAGGCGATCAATAACTTGCATCCATTGATCGGGTCGGTCTTCCATTCGCAGCGCCACGGCCAGGCGTTTTTTTTCCCAGTAAGCGGCAAACAGATCGATGGCGTTCCCGAACCTCAACAAAGGCAGCGGTCCATCCCGGGATATTTCCGCAAGGAGAGAAAGATGCAGAGGCAGACGCCAAAGTTCAAGTTGACGCTCCGAGAAATCAGGACTTTTGTATCCCAATTTTCCGAGCGCCGACTTCACGGTCTCTATCGGAAAGAGTTCGGCTTTCACCTCCTGGGCGGGACCGGTTTCGGATACAAGCTCTCTGAGCCGGTTGTCTTTGGATAAATCGAACTGACGGCAGGCCATCAGGAGCCGCATAACAGGAAACGCCTTAGCCTGGCGAATAATCTCATGTATGCACCCGAAGAACTCAGGGCTTCGGCCGGAAGCCCAACTTACCGCGTCAAGTTGATCGATTATCAAGACGCTCGTCCGATTTCCGGCCACGTTCGCCAGAACTTCAACGGGAGAACCGGGAAGGCCGAGTTGAGCTCCGACATTCTGTGGCAACTCGGTTGGATCTAAGCGATCCACAGGAAAATAGAGATGAGGTATTCCAAGTTCTCGTATTCGTCGGATGGCTTGTCCTAATATGACGGTTTTCCCGATACCCGCTACACCCGAAACAAGGACGGAGTTCTTTTCTTCCCGGCTTTGCAGAATCCCCAAGATCGTGTCCGCCTCCGTTCGGGCAATAGAGATGTCATCGTTTATAGGCTCGAACATTCGCTCGTAGCGCTTGTTCAACTCCTCGATTGAAGCCAATACCACCATATCGTTAGCGTAATCAACCCGTCTATATCCTCGACTGCTCATCCAACCCCATAATTCATCAGCAAAAATGGTTTTGGGCACATTTTCGGAAGCATAGGCTGCAAGTCTCTCGCGTATGGTATCCGGGTCACCTCGAACAAGTGTACGCAGTTTGGTGTTAACCATTTCCGTGAGCAAGTCCTCTGAGCATGGGATAATATGTGTTCTGCACAAACTTTGATAAGCAAAGCTGATAATGGCTTCTGTCTTTTCTTCGGAGGAAACAGTTCCGTTTCTCAAGGCTATTTCTTCTATCAATGGCCCCCATACCCGCAACAACTGCTCCCAAGCTTTTCGTTTGTGGCCGGTTAAAGAGTTCGAAAGAAATTCATCCACCGTTTCCGCCTTCCGCGCCGCATCAGTCAGCTCGGACAACATATTGGCGCTCACGGTGGAAACAAAGACGAACTCCGCGTTCGGAGAAAGGGTCTTTTTGAGCGCTGTCGAGAGGACCCCGTTTCGCCGGAGTTTGGGAATGCTCCATTCGCCTAGTTCCGCGTGTTGCCGCTTGACTTGATGGTATTGTTTGGTTGGACCTGTCGTGACTACAAATTCACACCCCTCGCCTTCAACCCCAGGCGGCTCCAATCGTATCGCGTTTGATTCTTCCGCCAGGAGTTGGGCAAGGCAGAAAACGGTCCACTTCCCCTCGAAGCGGTTGCCGTACTTTTCGCTTTCTCCACCAAGTGATGGCATGTTCTATTTTCCCTAAGCTGTTTCCCCCCTCGGCCGCTTACTGAATCCCAACATCTTTCACATCTATATCCAGATCGCCAACGCGAATATTCCCAATCATCAGCTTATTGAGTAACGTCTTGAATAAAGACTGAAGGTTAGATTTTTTGTACTCGTTAGCTTGCAACCTTCGATCAAGAGATGCTAGAGCCCCAACTACATCTTCCTGCTCTCCTATCCTGTCTGGGAGCAGCACCTTGAAGTTGTTAAGCTTACTGGCACTAATATTCGATTGGCTCACCCCTTTCGATGCCAGGGCCCGAACTCGATTCTGAACCTTACTCATATTTAGGTAGTAGTTTATGAAATCAGGAGATACGACAGCAGTATCCAGACGAAGGCGAATCAGATAAGATGCAAATACCACTTTTCGATCAACGTGAAAAATAGCTGTCCGGCCAACTAGATCGTGGCTATTTGTTCGATTGAATAATAAATCTCCGTCCTCAAGACGATATTTGCTAAAAGTGGCCGCGTTTAGATCTACATATTGTAAATTAGTAAGTTCTACTCTCCCATCGACTTGGCAATTCATTCTTAGGATGGGATATGTCCCTTTTTTCTGTCCACGAACGGACAAGCCATAAAGAGAGCCCTCTAAAATTTGCGCAAACAACACCACATTCCAACTCTCGGGGATCTCGCCGATTTCGGTCATCTTGGTCTTTTCGCCGCGCAAACCATGCGTAAATACGTGTTGCATGGTGGACTTCTTGAGATCGCGAAGCGCCTGGATGATTTTGTCCTGCAATTCGATCGCCCGTTGGAGCTTCAGCAACACTGCCGCGATTTTTTTTTGTTCGACAAGGGGGGGAAGAGGAATTTCGAATTCGCCCAAGCGCGACCGCGATAGATTGGGAATGGTCGTTTTATTACCGGCCCCTTCATACACATTAAGCTGGGTCATCCCGGCCCATAGCCAATACATAACGAACAGCGGGTGAACATCGTCTCTTATCCGACGCAGGCGGTGGAGATGGTTCTGATAAAGACAATCGTTCCTTTCGCCTCGCCATATCGCGGTGCGACCAATGTCACCGCCCTCGCAAACAAGAAGATCCTCTGTTTCCAGAGCCAACGCGGCAACTTCTTCAGCGCTAAAATCCATCTCGTCTAAATCATCAAGATTCAATCTACCCCAAAGAACGTTCGCCGTTCGGAGAAAAGGACGGCGTATATTCCCCCTCTGTTTTCGTCGCGACAGGGCTTTGCCCTGCTTGATGCTGAAAGACTCCCTGATCGTAGTTGTTTGCCATTGTGGAGGGAATTCGATCACGGTTGCTTTCCTTGAAAAACGTTTTCTTCGAAATGCCAAAAAAACAAGCTCGTTCCCTGCCGCGACGCGGCAAGTTCAGCCAGAGTTGGCGATACCGGTATCGTCTGCATCTATGTAGTCCTTGTTTCCCTCACCCATTCCTCCGGACAATAAACGTGTTTGCCGCTGGGCAGGCGGACACGTCCGGGCAGTTGATGCCGGGCATACGATTCGGCGCTCAATGTGAACGAACCGGGGGCAATGCGAACGAGTTCGCGGTTCTTGCGATCGAACGGAAACGCAAAGATCAACCGCTTCCCCGAATAAAGCCGCTGAAACGCGCAAACAAGCGGCCGGAGGTCGGTATCGCCGCTGACCACTACGGCCACATCGAACTCATTGCGCGCCGCGCCTTCGATGACAGCGCAGGCGATGGCAACATCCGTCTCTTTTTCCTCGTGAGTGACGAATTGTTGTCCCGAATAAGTATCCCAAGCATCCTTGCGTTTAAAGTTGCTCAGTTCCACCTTGACGCCCAAGGCCGTCAAGGCGCGCACATACGCCCTGTGACGACTTACCTTGCCCGGCGCTATCTTTCCGAGATGTTCGGCATACGCCGTGTAGTAACGGATGACGGATAAACGGGCGGCGGCTCCCACGAGGTCGAGGTGATCCGTGAAGAGACCGCCCAGATCCAACCATTTGACGGAAACGTCGCCGAGCACTTCCGCCGCGCTACAAAGCGAATGATAGAGATTGAAGCCGTCGACGAAGAAGGCGGCACGCTGAGGTTCCGGGAAGCTCATCCCGGCCTCCCGAAGTTCGCGACCAAAAAGAAACCCGCGGGCCGGAACCCGCGGGGGACCATGTGGCCCCGAATCCAAGTCCGGGGACCGACATGGGGATGATCCATATTTAATATATCATACCCGGATACGGCGTCAACGGCCAAAAAACTCCTTGTTCGAGCGGAGCCCGCTTTCATTTTCGATCGAACCCCATTTGCGCAAAGATCTCCTTCAAGTCGGCATCGACTTTCTTGGCTTGCTCTTCCAAGCCTTGCGCGCCCCACAGTTCTTCCAGGATCTCCGGTATCGGCCGGTATTCTTCCCGTTCGCTCGTATCCACGTAGCGGGAAGGAGAAAGGTTGTAGTCGTTTTCGGCGGCTTGATCGTTGGTGACGACTTCGACGAAACGCTCGACCGAGCGCCCCGCGATGAAAGCTTGGACGATCTTCCCGATACTTTCGTCAGGAATGTAATTCTTGGGACTCCCCTTCTTGAACTCCCGTCCGGCGTTTATCAGCACGATTTTGCCCCGTCGTTGGGGCAACTTGTTGCGGTTGAGCAGGACGACGATTCCGGCCGCGGAAGTGTTGTAGAAAAGGTTGTCGGGCAGCAAAACGACGCCTTCGATCAGGTCATGGTCGACGAACCATTTTCGAATTTTCTTTTCCCTGTCCTCGTTGCGGCTCCCGCTGCCCCGGGTTACGGCGCCGGTATCCAAGACCACGGCCGCCCGGCCGGCGGCCTTGAGGGACGTCAACGTATGCTGCAACCAAGCCCAGTCGGCCTTCCCGGACGTAATCCCGCCATGCTCCTCAAAACGCCCGAAGTCGTCCTTTGCATAGGTGAAAGAATCGAACGGCTGGTTCCACATGGGATTGCTGACCACGATATCGAAGGTCCGCAACCGTCCGTCGCCGGAGCGAAATTTGGGGTTGGTCATGGAGTTGCCCCGGACGATCTCGCCGTCCATATCGTGAATGACCATATTCATCCTGGCGATGGCATAGCTCGCCCCCATAAGTTCCTGCCCGTATAACTTAAGGGGGCGACCGACCTTCAAATCGCGCTCCATGAGGGCCAGCTCGCACTTGATCAACAACCCCGCCGACCCGCATGCATAGTCATAAACCTCTTCCCCCTGGGCCGGGCGAAGCATATAGGCCATAAGCCACCCCACTTCCGTGGGCGTGAAGAACTCTCCGGCGCTCTGTCCCTGCCCTTCCGCGAATTTTCGGAGAAGGTACTCATAGCACCTGCCCAGGAAATCCGGTTCGACGTCGTATAGACCCAAACGATAGCGGGGATCGGAGAGCGCCTCGATGATGCCGGCCAAGGCGGTATCGCTGATCTCTCTTTCGCCGTTTCGGGTTTCGTTGAAATCGACCACGTCGATGACGCCGCCGAGATCCTTGTTCCGATCCCCGGCGTTGGCTTTGACAATGGCGCGCATTGTGGTCGTGAGCTGCTCGCCGAGGGATTTCGGTTTTCGCGCCTTAGACCAAGCGAACTGCTCGCGGCCGCTGACCACGGACCAACGAGCTTCGGGAGGAATATAAAAACGAACCAAGCTTTTATCGGCCTCCACGATGGAGAGCGCGGTCTCCCGATCGCCGTAGGATTCGGCGAGGCGATCGAGCTCGTCTTCAAAAACATCGGAAAGACGTTTTACGAAAACCAGGGGAAGAATGTAATCCTTGAACTTGGGAGCATCCTTCTCTCCCCTGATCGAACAGGCAGCCGTCCAAAGCATCTGTTCCATGGCCTTGGTCGTGAGAACGTCGTCCTTCGACATCCGTCGCCGCTTGCGGCCGTTGAGGGCGCCGGACTCGCCGCCGAAACCCACCTCGGATATCAGGTCGGAAATCGCTTTTTGGGCCTGGCCGCGAGGAATACTGCGGCCGTTTTCCCAACGGTTCAGGGTGGAAAAAGCCACGCCCAGTCGGGCGGCAAGTTCTTCCTGGCTCAGATCGAGCTTGCTTCTCAACTGCTTTAAAATCTCCGGTATTTCTTTATCGTCCATGGCGGTCCCCTCAATTTCTGATGTTATAATGCTATAGCATTTATAGCTTATGTCAAGCTTGATTTTGGGGGATTTTTCGGATATATTATCGGTGAAGAAACAGAAAACCGTAACCGGGAGGGCAACCATGCCTCGAAAAGAACGCGTTACCAGGGTGATAGACGGCGATACCTTCATGACGGCCGGCCGTAAGAATCCGGTGCGGCTGGCGAACGTCGATACGCCGGAAAAGCGACAACCGGGATATCAAGCGGCCAAACAAACCCTATCAAACTTGATTCAGGGAGAAACGGTGACCATCGATACCAAGGCCAGGGATATTTATGGAAGGGCCGTGGCCAACGTGAAAATCGGCAATCGATCGGTCAATGCGGCCATGAAAAAGCATGGCAAATAACAAAGCGGTCAAACCGAGGAAAGAAGGAGGGCGGCACCGAGGCGGAGTAAACCTCCTTTGTGAGATCAAATATTCGGGGGAGGGAAGCAGAGAGCATGGAGCATAGGGCATTTTCAGCCCCTGAACCCCGAACCCTGAACCCTCTCTTACCCCCTTTCCCGATTCTTCCCCCGTCAGAGCAATCAGGTACAGAAACGGGTTCGGGGTTCAGAAGACAAAGAGGCTAGGAGACAGCATCCCCTCCAGCTCCTCTATCTGTGAAATCCGTGGACAATCCCCGGGAGTCGAGGATTTAGAAAAGCACGCCCAGGCCGAACATGATGCCCCGGAGCTGGGCGTCCAGGGCGCTGTCGTTGCGGCCGCCGCTGAACCGGTAGCCGACCGTCCGGTAACCGGCTCGGGCGGCCAGGTAATCGGTGATCTCGTACTGGATCTGAAAGTACAGCTCGTAAATCAGGTCCGAGTCTCCGCCGCCGCCGATGGCCAGGGTCGGATTGAGCACCAGGCCGGGGAGGGTCTTGGGGAAGAGGGTAATGCAGGGCCGGACGACGAAGATGGGATCGATCACGTCGCTTTTCCGGGTGGCGCTGCCCCCTCCGGTCAATTCCAGTTCGTTCTTCAGATGCAGGGTTCTCACTCCCAGGAGGAGATCGAACGTCTGCTGCTTGGCCCACCCCTCGATCCGGTACCCCAGGGCCGCCTCGCCCAGGATCATGTCGATATTGAAGGTCCCGCCCCGGGGCTGGTCCTCCACCTTCATCTTGTCGGTGCGCAGCGAGTAGTAGTCCACCTGGGTCCAGAAAAGAAAGTCGTCGTACTCGACGATGCCGAGCACCGAACCGGCGAGTTTGGCGGCGGCGAGGAAATCGCTGGTCGACCTGTCGAAATCGACCTTGTAGCCGTTGACGGTGGCGTCTCCCGACAGTCCCAACAACCATATATAGGGGGTGATCTCGACGCTCCACTCCCGCGGTTCGGCCCCCGGCGACGCCGGCGCCAGGGCCAGGAGGATCGCCGCCGCAACCAACGTAACTGTCGTGCCGCGCATACCTTTCCTTCGGTTCCGGTTGACCCGCCAATTATGGGACGAGGAAACGCATTTCGCAAACCGAATAACTTCTCACGGCTCGCATCGGGGAACGGCTCGAGCTGACCTTCCCCGGCGGCGGCGGGTCCGAAGGCAAACTCTGAGTGTCGCCGGCTCGCGGCCGGAAAACATTAAAGATTCCGGTTTCACGCGCGGCGTGAGATAAAGTATCAGGCATACAGCCGTCAATCGGAGGAACCGAGATGGACATTGCTCAACATCCCTTCATCTCCCGGTTCAGTCCCAAGGGCCGGACGCGCCTGGTCTCGGAAGCCCAGGTCGTCGACCTCCCCGCCGGGAAAGTTCTCTTCCGGGAGGAAGACCCCGCCGATTCCCTCTGCCTGGTTCTGGAGGGGACCGTGGAGATATTCAAGACGCCGGCGCCGGACCGGGTGGAGACCCTCTCCCGGATGGGGCCGGGGGAATTCTTCGGAGAAATGGGGGTCCTGGACGAGGCGCCCCGCAGCGCCGGGGCCAGGGCGGCGGAGGATTCGGTTATCGCCCTGGTTCCCGCCAAGGTTTTCCAGTACGTTCTGCGCGAAGAACCCAGCGCCGTCGCCCTGGAAGTAGTGGGAAGGATGTCGCAGCGCCTGCGCGAGGCCAACATCCGCCTGATGAAGAAAATCACCTAACGAGAACTCACCGGATAGGGCGCGGAGGCCCGGAGCAGCCGGAGGGGGAAAGGGTCGGCGCGAAGACAGCGACGATCCTCGGCATAAGGAGCTTACGATGAGATGTGTCATAGCGGCGGCCGCGGTTATGGCGGCGGCGGGAGGCACGGCGGCGGCGGCAGATTTCGACGGAGACGGGACCGAGGACGTCGCCGTTTTCCGGGAGAGTTCGGGGATGTGGGGAATCAGGGGCGTGACCCGGGTTTTCTTCGGGAACTCCGACGACCGGCCCGTGCCCGGCGACTATGACGGTAGCGGAACCGACCGGACGGCGATCTTCCGAAGTTCCAGCGGGCTGTGGGCGGCGCGGGGGCTGACCCGGCTCTACTTCGGAACCGGCGACGACGCCCGCCCGGGGGACTACAACGGCGACGGGACCGACGAACCCGGAATCTTCCGGGGAAGCTCCGGCCTCTGGGCGGCTCGGGGCGTCACCCGTCTCTACTTCGGGAAGACCGGCGACACTCCGGTTTCGCCCGGAACCGCCGGAACCTCCGGGGGAGAAGAAACCCTGCTATGGACCGGCCAGACGGAGAGCTTCCGGACCGGAGACGACGGTTACTACCGGAAAGGGGCGCGCTTCAGTTACCAGACCCTGGACCCGGCCGGCAACGGCGAAATCGTCACCGTCGACCTGGTCACCGGCCTGATGTGGGCCGCGGACGGATACGGGAAAGGCTGCGGATACGGCAACGAAACTCCCTGGAACTCGGCGATCGACTGGGCGCAAGATTTGACCTTCGCCGGATATTCCGACTGGCGCCTGCCCAACCGGAGGGAACTGGAGTCGCTGATCGACATCGGGCGCTACAGCCCCGCCATCGACCCCGTTTTTTTCCCCCACACCAGGACGGACGGCTACTGGACGGGGAGCACTCCTCAAATTTACACGTACAATGCCTGGGGGGTGGTCTTCCACGGCGGCTACCTGCTCCAGCACGACAAGACCGAGAACGGATACGTCCGCGCCGTCCGCGGCGGCAGGTAGCCGGGGATCCGGCATCTACGAACGGCTATCCCGGTAGGGCCCAACGGCGACGAAAAAGAAAACCGGCGGGAGCTCCTTGACCAGCCCCGGCGCTAAGATAATAATTTTCATAAGAGGGGTAGGCACGGGCTCCCCGTAAGGCGCTGACAACGCCAAGGAAGTTCCGTGAACGCAACCCGGTTCGGTTTCGGGGTCGGCGTGGTGCTTCTGCTGGCCGCCCCGCTCGGAGGCTGGGACCAGCAACTCCCGGGGCGGGGCAACGCCCCGGGCGCCGGGAGGGAGGGAAGCCTCGTCGTCACCCTGAAAGCCGGCGAGTTCGAGTTCGACCAGAACCCGGACGGCACCCGGACCGTGAGGATGCGGGGGTTCCGCCTCCGGGGAGACCCGGGCGAACCGCTTTTGCCGTTTAGGATATATTCCCTCCTCCTGCCCCCGGAGGCATCCCCGGACGGGCTCCGGGCGGAAGTCGTCTCCTCCCGAACCCGATCCCTGCCCGGGCCCTACCGTCTCGCGCTCGCCCCCCCCATCGTACCCATGGGCCGCCACGATCCGGCGCAGCCCGGGGAGGGGCGCGCCGCCACGGGCCGGCCTGGAGCGGAACCGGCGGCGCCCCTCTTTCCCCCGGAACCGGTCCGGCTGCTGCCGGCGATGCGGATGCGGAAATGGCTGGGAACACGGTTTCTGTTTACTCCCCTGCGCTATCGCCGCGCCGACCGATCTCTCGTGCTCACCGAAGAAATCCAGGTCCGGATCGTCTACCGCCGCCGCCCCCTCGGCCCGGACTCCCGGCTCCTCCAAGACTCGGTCCTGGACGACATCGCCCCGGAGATTTTCGATAACTTCTCCCCGGCCCGGGCCTTCTATGGGCGCCCCGTCACGGGAAAGGCGACGGCGGGCACCTACGACTACGTCATCATCACCAGCAACGCGGTCCGCAACGGAAGCGCCAAGCTGGCATCATTCGCGGCCCACAAGCGCCGGCGCGGGCATCGGGTGCTGGTAATCACGGAGGATCAGTGGGGAACGAAAGTCGGCCAGGCGCCTAACCACAACCCGGAGAAGATCAGGAAGTGGCTCCAGGACAATTACCTCGGCCTCGGCATCAACTACGTTCTCCTGGTTGGGGACCCCTACCCCGACTGGAACGAGAGCGTTCAGGGAGAGGTGGCCATGAAACTGTGCTGGCCCTGGGTGAGAAACCCCGAATACGGCTGGGACGCGGCCCCGACCGACTATTATTACGCCGACCTGACCGGGAATTGGGATCTGAACGGCAACGGTTACTTCGGGGAATATTACGACGACACCCAAACCGGGGGGGTGGACATAGTCCCCGAGGTCCTGGTGGGGAGGATCCCCGTATACAACGGCTCCTATGCCGATCTGGACGCGGTCCTGGAAAAGCTGATCGAGTACGAAAGCGAATCCGACATAGCCTGGCGCCGAAAGGCGCTTCTGCCCATGAGCTTTCTCAGCGCCGGATACGATCAGGCGGCGCTGGGCGAACAGATGCGGGATTTCTACCTGGCTCCGGCGGCCTTCACCTCGTTCCGGATGTACCAGCAGGGGTCCGGGCCCTGCGGGGCGGACTCGGCGTACGCCAGCGAAGCGGAACTGAGGGGAGGGACGGGAGTCCGCGACCGCTGGGCGGCCGATCCACCAGGGATCGTCTGCTGGGCCGGCCACGGCAGCAGCGACACGGCCATGGTCGGCTACGACGCCTGCTGGGACGGAGTCCTTTTCGACAGCGCCTCCTGCCCCGCTCTCTACAACCGGCGGGGAGCGTTCACTTTTCAGGATTCCTGCGAGACCGGATACCCGGAGTCCGCCGGTAACCTCCAGTACGCGCTGCTGCGGCGAGGAGCCGCGGCCGCGGTGGGAGCGACCCGATCGTCCTGGGGCGACAGTTACCGGGATTCCTACGGCAACTTCGACGGGAGCCCCACCGCATCGGGGATCGGGTACGAGTACCTGCGCCGAGTCGTCGCGGGGGAAACGGCGGGGGAAGCGCTCTACTTCGCCAAGCAGGCTCTCTCCGAAGCCCTGCTCAACTATCAATGGCTGATGAACCTCTACGATTTCAACCTGCTGGGGGACCCGGCTCTGGACCTTTACGCCACCGGGCCTTCGGCCGCGACGGCGAGCGGAGATTACGACGGCGACGGTCGAGCCGATATCGCCGTCTTCCGGCCGACCACCGGACTCTGGGCGGTGCGCGGAGTCACCAACCTGTATTTCGGGGGCCCCCTGGACTCCCCCGTCTCCGGCGACTACGACGGGGACGGAACAGCGGAGGTCGCCGTCTACCGAGGAACGACCGGCCTGTGGGCGGCACGGGGCATCACCCGGTTTTACTTCGGGACCTCCAGCGACCTGCCCGTGCCCGGAGATTACAGCGGCGACTCGACCTCCACGGCCGCCCTCTTCAGCCCGTCCCGAGGCCGCTGGTTGTTGAAAAACCTCAGCCGGATTTACTTCGGCTCCGACTTCGACCTTGCCGTCCCCGGAGACTACGACGGAGACGGAACCACGGAACCCGCCGTTTTCCGGCCTCCCCGCGGACTCTGGGCGGTCCGGGGCTCGACCCGTTTCTTCTTCGGGAACTCCGACGATGTGCCGCTCCCGGGAAACTACGGCGGCGACGGGACTTCAAAAGCCGCCATCTTCCGCCCCCGCTCCGCGTACTGGGGGGTGCGAGGGGTTACCCGGGTCTACTTCGGGGCCTCCTCGGACCGGCCGGTTCCCGCCGATTTCGACGGCGACGGCGCCGACGACATCGGAATTTTTCGCGACAACTCCGGCCTCTGGGCGGCTCGATCCCTGACCCGGGCCTATTTCGGGGCCCCGGGCGACGTCCCCGCCACCCGCTGACCTTCCGACCGTGCCTCTTGCGGCGACGGTGGGACCCTTGCCCGATCCCCGCGATGACGGTACAATCGTAACCGGGCTACAGCGGCAATCGGGCAAGCAAAGGAGCGGGAAGTGACGCGGTCTTCAGGCCATCCGGGAAGCGGCGAGGGGTCCCAAATCCGGGGAAGGTACTCCGACGGAACTCCCGAATACCGTCCGGCGGTCACCGACGGGTACCGCCGGTTGAAAGTACGGGCTGCGGTCTACGCGGCCCCCCCTCCCCGGGGAGCGGGGATCCGTCTCGGCGTCTACCAGGTCCAGGCCGACTGCGGCCCGGGAGCCAAAGAAAAAAACCTGGCCCGGATGGACAAGGCGATCGCGACCGCTAAGAACTTCGGGGTTCAGCTCCTGGCCTTTCCCGAGCTCTTCGTTCCCGGTTACGCCCTCGGCCCGGAGGAAGCGAGAACGGCGGCCGAGCTTCAGGACGGCCCGAGCCTCGCCCGGGCGCGGGAGGCGGCCGGAAGAAACGGCATGGCCCTCGTTCTTCCCTACGCCGAAAAAGCGCAATCCCCCGGCGGCGGGTTCCGTTACTACGACAGCGTGGCGGTCATCGACGAAAACGGCGAGCTGCTCGACAGCTACCGCAAAACCCATCTTTACGGCCAACAGGAACGCGACAACTGGAGCCCGGGAAACAGCGAGTTCCCGGTCCACGCGGTCTTCGGATTCCCCTTCGGGGTCCTCAACTGCTACGAATGCGAGTTCCCCGAACCGGCCCGGATACTGGCCCTGCGGGGGGCGAAGCTGATCGTGGGCCCCACCGCCGCCGACCGCTATTACCGCCTTCCCGACGGCCGCCGGAGCACGGTCCCCTACCCCGACATCGCCCGGCTCCTGCTCCCGGCCCAAGCTTATTTCAACAACCTCTTCTTCGCCTACGCCAACCGCTGCGGGTACGAGCGCCGCGGCGAGGACGAGTGGCATTACCGGGGCAATTCCATCGTCTGCGGACCGCACGGAGACGTCGTCGTCGCGGCCGAGAGCGAGCAGGACACCCTGCTGGTGGCGGACTGCGTTCCCTCCCGCTACGGAATGACCCACCCGGCCCCGAAATACTATTACCTGCGGGACCGGCGCCCCGAACTGTACGGCCGGTTGGTCTCGAACTCGGCGCGTTTTCTCGAAATCGACCCCGACGCCGTCGATCTCGAAACCGACTTCCTGGCGGGCGGGTTCGTCTACCCGGCCGGGGAGGAGCGGACGGACTAGGCAACCGGAGGACGCGCAGGATTTCCGCGGCGGCGGTCGGTCGCCGTCAACCCCGAGCCCGAGAGGACGGCCATGCTCTCCAAGAAAGTCGATTTGGACCAGGTCAGGGATTCCCGCAAGGGGCACGCCAGCACCTACAGCCTCCGGTACTTCAAGGAGGAAGTGCCCAAGTTCGAACTGCCGGAAAAAACCATGCCCGCCAACGCCGCCTACCAGATCATCCACGACGAGCTCAAGCTCAACGCCCGGCCCGGCCTGAACCTGGCCAGCTTCGTCACCACCTGGATGGAACCGGAGGCCGAGCGTCTGATCTCGGAAAACCTCAACGTCAACTTCATCGACCACGACGAATACCCCCAGACCGAGGTCATCCACCACCGGCTGGTCAACATGCTCGCCCGGCTTTTCAACTCGCCGCCGGATTGCGCCTCGGTGGGAACGGCGACGGTCGGATCCTCGGAAGCGATCATGCTCGCCCTCCTCTCCCACAAGTGGACCTGGCGGCTGAAGAGGCAACGGGAAGGCGGACCGGCGGACCGCCCGAACATCGTCTTCGGCGCGGACGCCCATATCTGCTGGGAAAAATTCGCCCGCTACTTCGACGTGGAGATGCGGGTAGTCCCCCTGACCAAGGACCGCTTCTTCATCACCGCGGAACAGGTCGAGCCCCTGATCGACGAAAACACCACCTGCGTGGGGGGGATCCTGGGGACCACCTGCACCGGGGAAGCGGACGACTTCCAGGGGCTCGACCGGCTCCTGGTCAGGATCAAACGGGAGCGGGGATGGGACATACCCATCCACATCGACGGGGCCAGCGGCGGCTTCACGGTACCCTTCACGCGCCCCGATCTGCGCTGGGATTTCCGTCTGGAGCAGGTCAAGTCGATCAACGTCTCGGGGCACAAGTTCGGGCTGGTCTATCCGGGGCTGGGCTGGGTGATCTGGAGGGACGAATCCGATTTTCCCGAAGAACTGATCTTCAAAGTCAACTATCTCGGAGGCTGGATGCCTACCTACACGCTCAATTTTTCCCGGGGAAGTTTCCCGATCATCGCCCAATACTACAACTTCCTGCGCCTGGGACGGGAGGGGTACGCCGAAATCATGGGCAACTGCCTGGAAAACGCCCGCTACCTGGCCGGCCGCCTGGAAAAGTCGGGAAAATTCGAGATGATCAACCGCGGCTCCCTGCTGCCGATCGTCGCCCTGCGGCTGCGGGAGGGCACGAAAGGCTACACGGTCTTCGATCTTTCGGAGAAACTGCGCGAGCGCGGCTGGGTGGTCTCGGCCTACACCCTTCCCCCCGACGCCCAGGATCTGGCGGTCATGCGGGTGGTCTGCCGCGAACACTTCAGCCGCGACATGGCCGACATTCTCTGCCGGGACACCCTGAGCGCGATCGCCCGGCTGGAGGAGCGCGGCGCGTCCGGGCCCCGGCCCGGGGAACCTTCCCGGCACCGCCCCTGTTGAGCCCGGACGGCCGCCGGGGGCGGCACCGGAGAAAGCATTCCCGCTAAGGGCGCGACGTCGTTACCTTGATTTCCTTGATATAGAGGCCGCCGCCGTAGGAACCGATGAGCCCCGGGCAACATTCCTCCACGGTCAAACCGGCCCGGACCACCAGGTTGCCGAGATCGTACGGATAACTTCCCCAGGGTATCAGGATAGGAAGCGCCGTAACCGTTTCCTGCCAGGCGGAGGTGCTCAGGCCCGAAGTGTAGGTATCGGCCACCAGCGTCCGCCACGTACTCCCTCCGTCGCGGCTGTACTCGATCGTCATGGAGATCACGCCCTTGTTGGCGACGTGGTGCTCCTTCCATTTGACATAGAGGTAGCGGAACTTCCCCGTCGCCGGAGAAAACGGCAGGGGCTCGAACCCATACCACTCGCTCCAGGCTTCGAATTCGTTGCCGTCGGCGCAGGTGCTCGAACACTGATAATAACTGTATCCGGGCGCCTGCATGGCGTCTTCCTGATCGGAAAAGTCCCCCGAGGAAGCGGTCGGATGAGAATCCGCCGCCAGGACCGAAACGGTCAGCGCCGCCCAACCGGCCGCCGCCGCCCCCCAGTTCCATAGTTTCATATCGGACCTCCTTTTTTCGCCGACAGAAGTGCCGGCGGTGTTCGGTACCAAACCGGTTTACGAAGCCTCCGGCCCGTGAAACGCGCCTTCTTCCGCCGGGTACGGCGCGCGGGCACTGACGCTTTCTTAGTAGCAGGAGACGTGCCATTGACGACCGAAAACGAGACGGGACTCCTCAAGCCATTCCGGATCAATAAATAGCGGAATCCCGGCGGGGACGGCGCCCGGGAGCGTGAACCGGGACGATGTCGCGATATGCAACAACTGGACCGAACTGCGTGCTCTCTGCTCCCCCCAACGGGGGGCGGCGGGAGTCTTTCGCTTCGATTTGCCTTTTATCCGGCGCGGGTCTCTCCTATACTTTCAGCGGGGAGCCGGTGGGGGGAAAAACACCCTTTCGCCGAACGCAGCTCGAGTAATCCGTCCGCCGAACCGAATCCCCCGGGCGAAGTGTATTTTCCCGTGCGGGGGACGAGAGCGAGCTCGATCGACATGCCCTACAACATACTGCTGGTCGACGACGACAAGGATTTCTGCGGGGAGTTCCGGGAGTTTTTCAGCGGATACCGGGTGATCACGGCCGCCGACGGCGAGGAAGCTCTGGCGATCCTGAAAAAACCGCACGAGATCGACCTGGTCATCCTGGACGTGAACCTCCCCGGCCTCCACGGCATCCAGGTCCTGAAGCGGATCAAGCAGTCTTCCCCCTCCCCTCACGTCGTCATCCTCACCGGTTACGGCTCCAAGAACATCGTGATCGGGGCCCTCAAGGGGGAAGCCGACGATTACCTGGAGAAGCCGCTGGACGCGGAAAAAACCAAGCTCATCATCGAAAACCTTCGCCGCGCCGCCGGCGGGAAGAGGAACCTCGATTCCGAGGATATGGCCGGCAAGATCGAACGGATCAAACTCTTTCTGAAAAGGAACCGGCATAAAAAAGTAACCCTCGACGACGTGGCCGGGCTGGTTTGCCTGAGCCCGAAATACGTCAGCCGCGTATTCAGAGAGACGACCGGAGAAGGTTTCAACGAGTACAAGCTCCGCCTCAAGATCGAACAGGCCCGGGAGTGGCTGCGGGATTCCGGCCACAACGTCGCCTCCATCGCTTACTCGCTCGGCTACCTGAATCCGGAATCGTTCATCCGGATCTTCAAAAAAAACACGGGCATGACTCCCTCCGATTATCGGAACCGGGCCGGACGGACGAAACAAGCTCGGGGAAACCGTCCGAAGCGATGAGCGAACCGAGAAAAAAGGGAGAAACGACGCCGCGGGGAAAAATCTCCGCGAGGTCCGGGCGGCGCACCCGCGAGGGGAACCGGGCCCGCGACCGGCGCCGCGGGCCCGCGGCCCCCGGAACCGTCCCGGGGCAGAACGCGGATTTTTTCGAAAAAGCCCCCGTCGGCTATTTCATCCTGACCGGAAGGGGCCGCGTCTCCCGCTGCAATTCCCACGGACTGGAACTGCTGGGCCGGGTGCGGGAGGAAGTCCGGGGGAAAGCGTTGGCCTCGTTTCTGCCGAAACGGGATCGCGGCCGGTGGAACGCCCACCTGGAACGCGTCCTAAGTGCGGGACGGGGAGAACCGGTCGAGTTCCAACTCGACCCCCTTCCCGGAGAAAACTCTTCCCGTTGGATCGTGTTCAGGACCGAAAAACTGGAAGACGGGGGCAAGGAGGTCCTCTGCAGCACCGCCGCCGATATCACCGAACGCAAGCTCAGGGAAGATCATCTGGGACGCCAGCGCAGCCTGCTCGAAAGCGTGATGCGGACCACCGACGTCATGCTGGTCTATCTCGACCTCGATTTCAATTTCTCCTGGGTCAACGAGGCGTACGCTCGAACCTGCCGGTTGCGGCCGGAGGAGATGGTGGGGAAAAACCATTTCGCCCTCTACCCCGATAAGGAGAACGAGGCGATCTTCCGCCGGGTCCGCGACACCGGGGAAGGCGTTTTCTACAAAAACAAGCCCTTCGTCTTCCCCGATCAGCCCGAACGGGGGACCACGTACTGGGATTGGAGCCTGACGCCGGTCAAGAATTCCGGCGGCGAGGTCGGCGGCCTGGTCTTCTCCCTGCGCGAAACCACCCGATACGTACGGGCCCAGGAAAAACTGCGGGCCACCGTCGCCCGCCTGAAACTGGCGCAGACCTCGGCCGGGGCCGGGGTGTGGAACTGGGATATTCCCACCGGAACCCTGGAATGGTCGGAGGAACTTTTTCGGCTCTTCGGCCTGGCCTCGAGCGGCACCGGCGCCGACTTCGCTACCTGGAGGAGCGTGCTCCATCCTGACGACCGCCGGCGGGCGGAAGATCGCATCCGCCGGGCCATCGCCCGGCGAACCCCTCTCTCCAGCCAGTACCGGATCGTGCTTCCCTCGGGGGAAGTGCGCTGGATCAACGCTCTCGGGGACACCGTCTTCGACGCCTCCGGCAAACCCGTGCGCATGTCCGGCATCTGCATCGACGTCACCGCCGCCAAGCGTGCGGAAAACGCCCTGCGGGAAAGCGAAGAACGGTACCGCAAGGTGGTGGAGCGGGCCAACGACGGCATTCTCATCGTCCGAGGGGCAACGGTGGCCTTCGCCAACCGGAAACTGGCCCGGATGTCCGGCTACTCCGTCTCCGAACTGATCGGAACCCCGTTCTCCCGCTACGTCCAACCCCGGGAACGGGAAAAGATATTGAAGCGTTACCGACGGCGCATGGCGGGGAAGCGGGTGAAGTCGATTTACGAAACCGTCCTCCGGCGCAAGGACGGCAGTCTTCTTCACGCCGAAATCAACGCCGGCCGGATCAAGATCGAGGGGGAAGACGCCGATCTGGTCTTCGTTCGGGATATCGGCCTCCGTAAACGGGCGGAGGCGGCGGCCGGGGAAGAAGAGAAGCGGCTGAAGGGGATCCTCGATTCCATGGCCGATCTCGTCTATATCACCAACGCTCAATACGAAATCGAGTACGTCAATCCGGCGATGAAACGGGCCTTCGGGGCGGCCAGAAACCGAAAATGCTACGCCTACCTCTACGGCCGGAAACGTCCCTGCCCCTGGTGCCGCTTTTCCCGGGTACTGAAAGGGAAACACCTGCGACGCAAGTGGGAAACCGCCGAGAAAGGCCGCGCCTACGACGTCCTGGAGACCCCGATCAGACATGCCGACGGGAACGTCTCCAAGCTGAAAATCATGCGGGACATCACCTCGGAAAAACGCATGCGGCAGGAAGTCGAGACCCTCTCCCGGTTCCCGTCGGAAAACCCCAATCCGGTAATCCGGGCCGACGAAACCGGAAAAATCATCTATGTCAACGCCGCCGGGCGGCGCCAACTGCAAAACTGCGTCATCGGGGGCCGGCTCCCGCCGGACCTGAGCCGGAGTGTCCGCACGGCGTTGCGCACGGGAAAAATCAGGAACCTGGAACGAAGCGAGGACCGGAATCGAACGTTTCTCTATTCGATCGCGCCGGTGAAGGCGAAAGGATACGCCAATCTCTACGGAATGGAGATCAGCAAACTCAAGCATTTGGAGGAACAATACCGGGAAATCAACGCACGCCTGGAAGAACTGGTCGGCCGCCGCACCGAGGAGCTCAGGGGAGCAACCGACCTGCTGGAGCGGATCTTCGCCAACACCCATTTCCTCCTGGCCTATCTCGATCCCGGCTTCAATTTCATCCGGGTCAACGACGCTTACGCGCGGGCCGAAGGACGTTCCCGCAAGTTTTTCGCCGGGGAAAACTACTTCCATCTTCATCCCCATAAAGAAACCGAAACCGTATTCCGCCGGGTAAAAAAGACCGGAAAACCCCATATCGCCTACGACCGGGAGTTTTTCCTGCCGGGGGGGACCGGAGAGAGACCCACCTACTGGGACTGGTCCCTGCATCCGGTTAAGAATCAACGGGGAAAAACGGAAGGTTTCGTCCTGGCCCTGGTCGACGTCACCGAGCGCAGGAAGACCGAACTGGAACTGGAGCGTCTTCAGACCGAAATGGCGGAATCCAAGCGCCTCTCCTCGATCGGGACCCTCGCCGCCACCGTCGCCCACGAGTTGCGAACGCCCCTGGGTACGATCGGACTGGCAGCGGCCAACCTGGAGAAAAAAAACCGCGCTCCGGAGCTTGCCGGGCATATAGAAAAAATCGAACGAAAAGTTCGGGAGAGCAACCAGATCATCTCCAATCTCCTCACCTTCACCCGGATCAAGTACCCGCGGTATCGGACCGTCAGGCTCGATCGGATCCTGCAAGAGGCCGCCAAGACGGCCCGGGAACGCTACCCGCTGAAAAAGACGCACTGGGCGTTGAAACTGGAGAATCTGGAGAAACGGCCGATCGAAGCCGATTACGTCCAGATCCTGGAGGTGTTCTCCAATATCATCATCAACGCCTGCCAGGCCGTGGCCGACCGGACGGGACGGATCGGCGTGGAGGGGCGGATCGATGAGAGCAGGCAAGCGGTGGTGACGGTCACGGATAACGGCGTAGGCATGGACGAGCACGAACTGCCGCGGGTGTTCGAACCGTTCTACAGCGGAAAAAAAACCGGAACCGGACTGGGTCTGGCGTTGAGCAAAGAACTGACGGAACTCCACGGGGGTTCGATCGAAATCTCCAGCGAGAAGGGGAAGGGAACCGCCGTTACCGTCGTCCTGCCCCAAAAACGAGGCGCCTGACTACCGACAACCCGGCTCCCCCCGGGGTCTTTTTCCCTCCATGCGGAAAAAAGTCAGGAAAAAGGAGAACGAGACAATTCCTACGCCTCCGATTCTTCTCGAAAATATCGTCATCTAGGAGGGAGTGGCGCCCGACTCGCGCGATCGCTATGAACCCGGCAACGATATTCATCATCGACGACGACGAGGATTTTCTGGACGAACTCCGGGAATCCCTCCGCTTGGAAGGCCACCGGGTGGAAGCTTTTTCAGACGGCAACAAAGCTCTCGGGGCGATGCTGAGACTGCGGCCGGACCTGGTGGTGGTGGATCTGAAAATGCGGGGGCTGAACGGATTCCAGGTGGTGGAGGAAATGCGGAACAGGCCGGCGACCGGGGAGGTTCCCGTAATCGCCATGACCGGTTACTACACCAGGGTCGAACACGGCCGGCTCATGAAGCTGTGCGGGATCGACTCCTGCATGATCAAGCCGTTCTCGACGGAACTCCTCAACCGCAGGATAGCCCTGACCTTGAAAAAGCGCGGTCGAGCGGCCGAACCGAAATCGGAACCGGGAAAAGAACTCCCGGAAGGAGCGGAACCATGAACGAGTTGAAGAACCTCTACCAGAGCGCAGATTGGAAATCGGAGAAACACGTCCCCGTCATCGAAGCTCCCCGCCGGGCAACCCCCGGCGAACCCTTCGAGGTCAAGGTCAGCGTGGGCAAGGAAATCGCCCATCCCAACACCACCGAACACCACATCCGCTGGATCGACGTCTATTTCCTCCCGGAGGGAGGGAAGTTCCCCGTTCAGATCGGGAAGGCCGAATTCTGCGCTCACGGCGCTTCCCCCGAGGGGCCTAATACCAGCACGATCTACACCGACCACGCGGTCGGCCTCAGCTTCAAGACCAACAAGCCCGGGACGATTCTGGCCGCTTCCTACTGCAACATCCACGGGCTCTGGCAAAGCGCGGCGGCGGTCGAGATCGAATAATCCGCCGATCCCGGGTCGGCGAGGTTTCTCTCCGATGTGGAACCCGCCGCGGCTGGCGGAGGCGCGGAGATCCGTCACCGACCCAACCGCCATGAACGACGTTCTCCTGAACGCGGCCTATCTCCTGATGCTGGCGGCCTTCGTCGCCCGCGACGCCCTGTGGATGAGGCTGCTCCTGGTGCTTTCCCAACTTTCCTTCATCGGCTACGCGCTTTTCGCCGACAACTTCTCCATGACGGTGTGGAACGCCGGTTTCGTAGCGGTCAACCTGGTCCAAACCTGTCGGATCTTCCGGAAGCGCCGACCGATCGCGCTCTCCCCGGTCCTGGAAGCGATCTATCTTTCGGCGTTCGCTGTGATGAGGAGGAGGGAGTTTCTCTACCTGTGGTTCATGGGCCGCGACGGAGAAGCGACGAACCGGGCCCTGCTGGAGCATGCCCGGCCGGAGGGAACGCTGTTTTTCATAACCGAGGGGGCGGTCGCGATCTTCCGCGACGGCCGGGAAGTCGCCGGGATCGGCCCGGGAGATTTCATCGCGGATGCGAGCGCCGTCTTCGGTTCCTCTTCCCCCGGCGTCGACGCCCGCGCCGTCGGCCGAGCGCGCTATCGCTGCTGGGACAAGGACGCCCTGGAACGGTTGCGCCTGGCGGCGCCGGAGATCTACATCAAAGTCCAGAAACTGCTGGGCTCATACATGGCCGGAAAACTGCGTCAAGCGCTGGACGGCTGACTGGCCCGCCTTTCTTCCCCGTCTTCCCGATCCCTCGGCACCGCCCGACGGGAAAAGCCCCTAACCGTAGGCTCAAACCCGGTTTCCGAAAAGCAGCGGGCGGCGGAGCTCCATGAATTCTTCTGGTTTCGTTTTGCATGCTTATGTCAGGCTATAATTTGAAGATACAGGTTACAAGATACTATATATCAATAAGTAATGAGTTTTTATATAAATATTTTATCGGGTTTCTTGACAAAAAAAAATACTGGTGTAAGTTTTTATTTTTGAATCAGGGGAAAGCATCCCCGTTACCGATCGGGAGGAGAGGCATGAATATGTTCCGAATATCGGGGTTTGTCACCCTGGTGGCATTGCTGGGGGCTCCCCCCCTAGGCGGAGCGGCGACCGACGTATACTTCAACCAGTCGGTAGACCTCCGTTACGCCTGGCTGGACAACGACGCCCAGGGCGAGGCCGATTTTCTCACCCTGGTAACCAACCATATAGCTTCCGCCACCACCTCGATCGACGTGGCTTCGATGACGTTCTCCTCGGAAGACGTCGCCAACGCCCTGGCCGCCGCCGCCGCTTCCGGGATCGATGTCCGGATCATCGGAGACGGCGCCCGCCGCAACCAAGTAGGCTATCTCCTGGCCCAGGCCGGAGGATGCGCGGTGGCCGACAACAACCTCCCCGCCCTCGTCTATAGGGTGAATTTTCAAGACGACGCCGGGGCCGGACCGGCCGGGTGGTTGATCGACCGGGGGCAAACGTACGGCCCCCACGACGACGGCGTCAGCTACGGGTGGGCGAGCAGCCAGGCCGCCTACATGCACAGCGGCGGCGTATACGACAGCCTCCTCCTCGACGAATGTTACGCCCGCTCCAATTCCTCCGGGACCCAGACCTGGTCGATCGCCGTTCCCAGCGGATTCTATTACGTGCTGGCCGTGGTCGGCGAATCCGACTACAACTCCAAGAACTTCGTCACCTGCGAAGGGCAGGAAATCTTTCTCTACAGCCATTCCTGGACGGAATGGCTGGGCTGCGGCGCCGGAGAGTTCGACGGATCGCCGGTCTGCGGGGGGTACGATTCCGACAACGGCCACTACGAGGCCCAGCGCATCCACGTCACCGACGGGCAGCTCACCCTCTCGGTGGGCAAGTCGGGAGAATCCAGTTACTCCTCCCTCGCCTACGTCGAGATCTACCGGGCCGACCCCTCCGACGCGCAGGGAGATTGGTTCACGGACACCGACGAGGTCCAGAAGCAGACCACCCATCACTCCAAGTTCATCCTCGTCGATGGGGGCACCGCCTCGGCCAAGATCTGGGTGGGCTCGGGAAACCTGACCAGCGGCATGACCACCATGGCCGAAGACCAGATCCTGACCGACGACGCGGACGTCTGCGACGCCTTCTACGACCACTTCAACCAGATGTGGGGAAGCTCGGGCCTGGAGCCGGATCCCTCCGCCTCCGCCTTCAACCGGTTCAAGGATCCCGCTCTCTCCGCCGTCGACTGCAGCGTGGACGGCTACGATTGGCTGGTCCGGTTCTCCCCCTCCGTCGGGGCCCACGACATGTACCAGACGGTGGAAGACTTCCTCGCTCCGGCCCAGCACAACCTCATCCTCAACCTCGAACAGTTCACGGATTCCGGCGGCCTCTTCGGCTATGACGGTCCGGAAGATATCATGGACAACGTCATTCCGCCCCTGCTGAGCCTTTCCGGATTCGAACTCTACGGCGTCCTCGGCGGAGACCTCAGCGACGCCATCTTCAGCGTCTACTCCGCCTATGCCAACGTCCACCTGGCCCATTCCGATTTTTCCGACCCCGATCCGACCATGCACAACAAGGTGGCCATCGTGGACGCGCTCGACGACAGCCGCTATACCCTGAACGGCTCCGTCCTCTGCGGTTCGATGAACTGGTCCCAGAGCGGGATGCTCTGCAACGACGAACAGACCCTGGTCATCGACAACCCCTACATCGCCAACCAGTACCTCCAGCAGGCCATGGCCCGGCTGGCCGAAAAAGGGATCGAGCCCGACCGGCACACGGACATCGTGGTCGCGGTCGACCGCAGCAACTCGATGAACCTCCTCTGCAACGACGGGGTCACCACCAAAATCGACGCGGCGACGATGGCCGCGGACCTCTTCATCGACCTCATCGAACCGGACGAAGGGCACCGGATGAGCGTCGTGCGGTTCGGCAAGTTCGTGGAACCGTTCGTCCCCGACGTGGTCCTGGACGAGCTGACCACGCTCAACCTTTCCGATTACCACGACGCCGTCGACGACATCGTCACCGGTGGCGATTGCGGCACCGCGACCTGCTACGGACTGGCCCTGGAGGAGTGCGAGGACCAGCTCACTTCGGAACCAAACCCCAACCCCCGGCAGATCGTCCACTTCTTCACCGACGGAAACGAGAATCTGGCCCCGTGGGCCGATGAAGTCTACCCGGGCATGGTTACCGACGGGATCGAAATCCACTCGACCGGCTTCGGGGCCGACATCACCCCCGACGTCCTCGAGGAGATGGCCGAAGCCAGCGGTGGGACCTTCGCCCAGGTCGCGCTGGACACCACCTCGCTCTCCAAGCGGTTCGTGGAAGTCGCCCGGGCGGCCATGGACCTGGAGACCCTCCTCGACCCCTCCTACATCGTCAGCCGGGAACAGATGCCCTCCACCACGATCTCGGTGGACCGCACCTGCCGGAAGCTCAAGTTCATCCTCATGTGGGGAACCCGGAAACCCTACCTCGCCCAGATGACCGTCGTCTCTCCGAACAAGGTCCAACTGAAGAAAGGGCTGAAAGGAGTGCGCCAGGTCGACGGCGACGGGTACACGATCTGGCACGTGGACCTCGATGTCTGCCCCTATCTGCAGGCGGAAGGGACCTGGCGGATAACGATGGCGCCCGGCCTGGAATTCCCGGGCAAAACCGCCGAGGTCGAGCTGGTGGTGCTGGGCGACGGCGACATCGATTATCGGGCGGAAGTGGTGCCGGCGGCGACAAGGAAGAATCCCACGCGGGTCCGGCTCCTCTGCCGGATGCTGAACGAGGGTACGCCGGTGCGAACAGTAAAGTCGGCGGCGGTCACCTGGACAGGTCCCCTGGACCGGGAAGGGCAGGATCCCGCTCCGGTCAAAGTCGCTCTCTACGACGACGGCAAACACGGCGACGGCAAGGCCAACGACGGCCTCTTCGGACGCTACCTGATCTTGACGACCGCCGGCTGCAACACCTTTCACTTCGTCACACAGGCCCAGGTTCCGGGTAAAATGTTCAGGACCGTCTATCCCCGCCGGGAAGCGGTCGTCACCTACACGTTGAGGAAATAACGTCCCCGGGGAACGGGAAACAAAATCGCGCGCCCGCCCGCCGGGAACGGTCTTCCGTGACCGGCGGGGGGGCGGCGGGATCGGGATAAGGACCGCGAAACGATGAGAAGCATCAGTTTAATGATCGCCGCCGCCGGACTGGCATTCTTCTCCGGCGCCGCCCGAGGGGGCGAACACTACGTCATCCTCACCACCAACGCCGCCTACAACGAATGCCACGCCGCCATCGACGATTTCGTCGTCCACAAGGAGACGCAGGGCTACGAGGTGCTCGTCAAGACCGAGTCGGACTGGGCGGGATCGCCGGGGGCGGAGACAGCCGACCAGGTGCGGAACTACCTGATCACCGGTGAAGAATCCTGGGGGGCCACCGGCATCGACTATCTCCTGATCATCGCCGACGCCGAGGACGTACCCATGAAGGTGGCGGAGATCTATCCCGGCCTGGAAGTCCCCACGGACTGGTACTACGCCGACCTGGACGGCGATTGGGATCTGGACGGCGACGGCGTCTACGCCGAATACGACAGCGATGTCGGTCCCGGCGGCGTCGATTTCGAGGCCGAGGCAAGCGTGGGCAGGATCATCTACAAGGAGGAAACCCTCCCGGCCATCCTGGAAAGAATCATCGCCCACCAGGAAAACATGTACGACGGCGCCCTCGACCAGGGCTGGCGCTACCGGGTTCTCCAAGCCGGGGCCTTCCTCGAAATCGAACCCGACGGCACCGTGCTGGACTGCGGTTCGGCCCCCCAGGAATACATCTACGACCATTATATCGACGGCACCTCCTTTTCCTCGCTCCGGCTCTACGACCCCGGCAACGCCTGGACCGACCCTTCTCCCAACATCGCCGAGGCGGACGGGGACCTGGATGCGGGCGCCATGTACGCCGAACTGGAAAGCTTCGGCTACGGCACGGTCATCTGGCAAGCCCACGGAGGAACCGACGCCGCCTACCGGCGCCTCAACCAGGAATACCTGGGGGAAATCCAAACCGACTGCCACACCCCCTTCGTCGACACCGCCGACCCCGGCGACCTGGCCGCCGGGTCGCCGGTGGAAAACAACCCCGACGCCCCCGTCATCGTCGCCGCTTCCTGTCACAACGGTTCGACCGACCCGGAGGCGTTGGCCGCCGCCTTCATGGATTCCTTCGCGGTCAACTTCGTCGGGTCCGACGTTTCCGCGCAGAAGGTCCTGGGCTGGGACGAACCGGAAGACGGGGGGATGCAGGGCTGGTCGGTCTACATGGCCGAACAACTGCTCAGCGCCCGGCTCCCGGTCGGCGACGCCTTTGCCGCCGCCATCGCCGAATACTACGCCGAGGCCCTCGACGGAGATCCCGGCAACGCCGGGACCAAGAACTGCTACTGCATGACCGTCTACGGAGACCCGTCCCTCCGCGTCACCATCGAGCCCTGGACGGAACTGGCCACGATTCTCTTCGGGGGGGCGGGGAAGAAAGGGTTCTTCGCCGACGAGAAGTCCCGGTACCGGTTCCGAGACGAAATCCTCGCGTATTCGAAAGACGGGATCTTCCTGACGGAGGCGCTTTACCGGCAAGCCGCGACGCTCGCCCGGCTGGCAGCGGAAAACCCCCGCCTCTGGAAGGGAATGGTCGAAACCGAGGGGATCCTGAGAAAAATCGCGGAAATCTATTTTGCCGGGGGTTACGGAGACAAGGAAGTGCCCCTCTCCCGGGACGCCGCCGGACGCATCGACTCCACCCTCAAAGACCTGCAGGCGGCGGCGCCGAAAGAACTGGGCTCCGACGTCTACCGGGCGCGGAAGATCCTGGCCGGCGCCGCCGGGAAATCCCTGCGCGACCTGAAGTCCGCCTTCGGCTTCGGTCAGAAGCGCCGGATCCCCGAATTCTGTCTTCCCGCCCGGTAAGCCTCCGAAACTCGTCCGAAGCCGGCGGCAAAACCGGGCCCGGGGTTTTTCGGCGTTTTCCCTGGTCCGGAGACGGCGGGGGACGTATCATCCGGGCATCCAAGAGCACGGGGAGGTAATACGGCTGCCGCCCTCCTCGCAACTTCTTCGCCGCCGCCGCCTTCCCGGTGAACAACCCCGGCCGCGATGCCCGGGGATGGGAAAGCCGCCGGGATTCCGGAAACGAACTCCGGGAATACTCCCGAGCGAACCGTGCCTGCCAACCGCTGGGGGTGCCGTCATGAAGCGCTTTTTGACCTGGTCCCTGGTCGTCCTCATGGTGCTTTTCGCCGCCGCTTTCGTCGTGTTCCAGTTCGTGCTCAAACAGAAACCCTTCGCCGCGGCCGAGGATTATTCGCAGCAGTTCGCCCGGCACCGGCTCACGCTCGACGTGGCCGGGCACTGGAACCAAACCCTGGGCACCATCGACGTGATCTCCTATTCGCAGAACCCCGTCTTTCCCCTCCCCGTCCCCTCGCCCTACGACCTGACTATGATGAAACAGTGGGTGGCGAAAAACCGGAACAACCCCGTCGAACTCCAGCGGGTCTATGGCGCATTCGCCTCCGACCCGGACTACGGCTGGCCGGAAGCGCTGCAGGGAGTCGTCTGGATGTACGGGTTGATCCCCCGGCTCTGGGCGGCGGCGTCGATCGCCATGGTCGAACCGGGGCGTACGGCGGAAGCGGCCTTCGTGCTCCGGGAAGGCATTCAGATGCTGAGAAGCCCGGCCTGCTGGAAGGATTACGCCGTCAACCAGGCCTGGGGCGATCCGATGCGGGACAACGTGATGTGGAAAGGGCCGCTGCTCATCGCCGAGGGCCTTTACGCCCTGGTTTCCGGGGATAAAGACACCTTCGGCCCGGAGATGACGGCCGTGGCCAGAGACCTGTACGAAACCCAGAAGAAAAACCTGGCGCTGCCCGTCGGCCAGGGTTACGTGGGCGGGGTCTGCTGCGAGCCCAACCACTGGTTCCCCCAGTGCAACTCCATGGGGTGCGTCGGCCTGGCCCTGTACGACAAGGTCTACGGCAAGGATCAGAAACACGGCGTCCTCATCGGGGAAGAATACCGGAACAACTACATGCGCTTCCTGCGGGAGGAGATGACCGACCCAGAAACCGGAATGGTCTACCGCCGCTACCACCCCTACGGGCCCCAGCAGGCGGACAAAGACCTTTCGGGGTTCGCCAATATTTTCGTGGCCATGAATATGCGGTCCTGGGAACCCGGTTTCTCCGGAAACATCTACCGTCAGATCCGGGAACGCTACATCAAGGGCCTCCCCCTCGGCATCGGCTCCTTCATGCTGGAAGTCCCGGAGAAGGACGCCGCCGGAGCCCTGGTCAACCCGGGCGCGGCCGCGCCGGGGATGCTCGGCGAAACCGCCGTCAACATCTTCCTGGCCCTGGCCGCGGCCCGGGAGTTCGACGATCCGGAAACGTTCGACGGGATCAACGAGCTGATCACCAATTTCACCCACCCCTATTTCCGGCAGGGGGAAATCCGTTTCGACGAGACCAACGACGAGCCGGCGGGGGTCGGCGACTTTTCGGTGGGGGCGCTGCTGAACATGTTCAGCGGCTGGTGGATGTTCGCCAAGGTCCACCAGGGCTGGGAAACCATCCTCGAGTACGACTGGTCGGCCAACCGGGATGAGGATGGGCGCCCGCTGAACAACCCCTGAACGTCCCCGGTCTTGAGCGCCCCAAAACGGTTGACGGACTCGCCCCGGCCGCGAAATCGGCCAGAGCGGTTCCCGGACCGCGACGCCGTGGCTGGCCCCTCAATACCGGCATTTGCAAGAGGGAGGGACCGGGACAGTAACAATATCCCTTGATAAATTCTTTCAAAGTTTTAAAATTATTTTATACGCTCTGTATGAACCCCAACCGGAACCGGAGGGCATCGGCGATG
Organism: bacterium; assembly: GCA_035380285.1. Taxonomy (NCBI): domain Bacteria; species bacterium. The sequence continues at coordinate 35,127 of DAOSXE010000023.1, forward strand.
CAGATTTTTCGGGTCCTGGCTCCGGCTGCCGCACTGCTTTTCTTCTGCCGGTACGCTCCGGCCGCGCCCACCCCGGCGCCTCCCACCCCCATCGGGCCCGCCCCTACTCCCTTCGGAGGGAGCGGGCACCAGACCGACTTCAACGGCGACGGAACCGACGATATCGCGGTATTTTCCCCAACATCAGGGAAATGGAGCGTCAGGGGGTATACCCGGGTCTATTACGGGGCCGGCAAAACCCCCATGGCGGGGGACTACAACGGCGACGGGAAAGACGATGTCGCCGTCTGGGACTCCGTCACCGGCAAGTGGTCGGTCCGGGGCATCACCCGGGCCTACTACGGCTCGTCCGGAGACCTGCCCCTGGGCGCGGCGGGCAGCCCCTGGAACTACAGATCCTCAGGCAACATCTGGTTCGAGGGCTGGGCGGGTATCATGCAGGGCAACCCGGCCGACGCCCTTCACATCGGAAACGGGGACGGCAACTTCCTCATCCGGGTGGAGGCCCAGGCCGGGGGAGCCGCCCAGCTCCGGCTCCGCCGAGGAAGCTCCAGCACCTGGATCGGCCCCTCGGGAGACAACGAGTTCGACCTGGTCACCGCCGAGAACATCCCGGTCGTCATCGGGAACAACCTGACCGCGAACATGGTCATCGACACCAGCGGCCGGGTCGGAATCGGGACCGCCTCCCCCGCCGGCAGGCTCCATATCAAGGGAAGCTCGGACACGCTCGTGCGCCTGGAAGGGCAGGACGCCGGGGGGGGCACCCAGGGGCTGAGCCTGACCAGAACGGGAGAAGCCGGCACCCGGGGAGGGATATGGCTCACCTACTCCCTGGGCGAGCTGGAGTTCAGCGTCGGCGACGGCGCGGGCCAGAACACCGAACCGCTGCGGATCGGCCCCGACCAGCGGGTCGGGATCGGCGACCCGATTTCCATCAGCTACACGCTCGAAGTCGACGGGAGCGCCGGGAAACCGGGCGGGGGAACGTGGACGGCGGCCTGCGACGCCAGGCTGAAGCGGAAGGTCCGCTCCCTCTCCGGAACCGCCGCCCTGGAAAAATTCGGCCGCCTCAACGGGGTAACCTACGAGTGGATAAACCCCCTCGAGCACCAACCGGGAGTCAGGGCCGGGGTGCTGGCGCAAAACCTCGATCGGGTCTTCCCCGCCTGGGTCGTTACCGTCGAGGCGGGGGGGAAAGACGAGGTTCTGACCCCCGGGGGCGCCGAATCCGTTTCCTTTCCCCAGGACTTCGACGCTTACCTGATCGAAGCGCTCAAGGAACTCAGGGCGCGCAACCGCGCTCTCCGGGCGCGGTTGGACGCGCTCGAAGGCCGGGCGGGAACGCTGTGAAGGGCACCGGCGGGAGGTCGAAAATGAAATATCCGGTTTGGTTGATGATTGTAGCCGCTCTCGCCCTCGGCCGGGGCGCCGACGGAGCCGACTTCAACGGCGACGGAACCGACGATATCGCGGTATTTTCCCCAACATCAGGGAAATGGAGCGTCAGGGGGTATACCCGGGTCTATTACGGGGCCGGCAAAACCCCCATGGCGGGGGACTACAACGGCGACGGGAAAGACGATGTCGCCGTCTGGGACTCCGTCACCGGCAAGTGGTCGGTCCGGGGCATCACCCGGGCCTACTACGGCTCGTCCGGAGACCTGCCCCTGGGCGCGGCGGGCAGCCCCTGGAACTACAGATCCTCAGGCAACATCTGGTTCGAGGGCTGGGCGGGTATCATGCAGGGCAACCCGGCCGACGCCCTTCACATCGGAAACGGGGACGGCAACTTCCTCATCCGGGTGGAGGCCCAGGCCGGGGGAGCCGCCCAGCTCCGGCTCCGCCGAGGAAGCTCCAGCACCTGGATCGGCCCCTCGGGAGACAACGAGTTCGACCTGGTCACCGCCGAGAACATCCCGGTCGTCATCGGGAACAACCTGACCGCGAACATGGTCATCGACACCAGCGGCCGGGTCGGAATCGGGACCGCCTCCCCCACCAACATGCTCCACATCAAGGACAGCGTCTCGGCCATCCTGCGGCTGGAGAGCCCCGCCGGCAGTAAATCCGGCCTGTCCATGTACCGGCCCGGGGACACCCAGTCCCGAGCCCTGGTCTACCTCAAGGAAGACGAAGACCTGGGCCTGGCCGTCGGGGACGGGGCCGGAGCCCTCACGGAAATGGTCACGCTTACCCGGAACGGGGGAGGGAAGGTCGGGATCCTCACCGGCGGCCTCACCAACTACACGCTCGAGGTCAACGGCACCGCGGGTAAGCCCGGCGGGGGCACCTGGTCAGACTCCTGCGACGAAAGGCTGAAAAAAAACATCACGGCGCTCGACGGGAGAGAGGCGCTGGCGCAGATCTGCCGGCTACGGGGCGTAACCTTCGAGTGGATCAACCCGGAAGAGCACGCCGAGGGCGGGCGCGCCGGGGTCATCGCCCAGGAACTGGAAGCCGTATTCCCGGAGTGGGTCGAAGAAATCGAACCGCGGGGAAGAGACCGGGACCTGCTGCCCGCGGGAGACGCGGTCAAGGCCGTCACCTTTCCCCACGACTTCAACGCCTACGTCATCGAGGCGATCAAGGAGCTCGACGCCCAGAACCGGGAGTTGGAAGCCCGTATCCGGGCCTTGGAGTCAAGCCGATAGGGACTACGGTTTTCCCCGCGCCGGGGCGGGGAGGGTCCGGTTCTTCCCGGGGAAAAACCCGTCAACGGGTTACGGGGTAGTCCCCTTCCAGCCCGAAGTAGGCGCGGGTGAGGCCCCGGATGAACCAGAGCCCCTTCCCATGGCGGAAGACCGCGGGCAAATCGAGCACACCCCCTCCGAACGCCCCGGGCACGGGGATGTCGTTGAGGGATCCGTAGCAGAAGGCCGCCTCGTCCCGAACCAGCCATTTCCCCCGGGCGGGACGGTAGACCGCGAACCGCGCCCGGACCGGCTTCCCGTCCCAGACGTAATAACCGGGTACGGGGATGTCGCCGGAGAGCCCGTACCAGGCCCGGGTCAGCCCCCTGACCAGCCAGCCCCCGCTGCCCGGCCGCCAGACCGCGATGTCGTCGGACCCGTCGCCGTCGTAATCCGCCGGTACCGGGAGGTCGCCGGTTTGGCCGTACCAGGCCTGGGTGAGGTTGCGGACCAGCCAGCGACCGTCGGAGGGACGGAACGCGCCCCCATCCACCCGACCGTCCCCGTCGTAGTCGGCGGGAGCCGGGACCAGCCCGGAGGAGAGGAAAAAGCGAGTCAGGTTTTTGACCGCCCAGAGCCCGCTGGCGGGACGGTAAACGCCGATGTCGGTGACGCCGTTGCCGTCGTAGTCCCCGGGGACGGGTATATCCCCCTCCCGGCCGAACCAGGCGCCTCCCAGACCGCGGACCAGCCACTTGCCCTGGTCAGGGCGGAAAACGGCGACATCGGCGCATCCGTCGCCGGTATAGTCCCCGGACGCCAGGACCAGGAAGGGCGGCGTCGCCGGGGGGGGAGGAGTGGCAGAAGCCGTGGGCGCGGGAGTCGGGGTCTCCGGCGGGGTCGCCGTCGGGGGTGGAGTGGGGCTGGGCGTGGGGGTGGGGGTGAGGGATGGAGTCGTACTGGGAGTGGGGGTGACGGAAGGCGTAGGGGTCGCCGACGGAGTCGGGGTGGTCAGGTAGCAGGATAGGGATAACTTCCCGACGAATATATCGCCGGCGCCGGCGTAATCCGGCTGGAAGGCGTCGACGGCGGGAAAATCGGTCGAATCGGTAAACCCGGCGACGTACGCGGATTGTTCGTCATCGACGGCAACCGTTCTGCCGTAATCGTCGCCGCTGCCTCCCAGGAAGGTGGAATAGAAGAGCCCGGCACCGGAGGAGTCGAAGCAGGTCACAAACGCCTCGATCCCTTCCAGTACCGAGCGGTAAGGCCTCTCCAGCGGGAAATCGGAAGCGCTGGTTTCCCCAACCGCGTAAATTCTCCCCTCGCCGTCGACGGTGACCCCGTAGCCTTCGTCGGCGGCGGAAGAACCGAGATAGGTGCCCAGGAGAAGCGCCGAACCGGACGAGGAAAGCTTCGCCACCCAGGCGTCATAATCTCCGGCCCGGGCGGGCTGGAAAGCGTTGGCCGTGGGGAAATCATCGGAATCGGTGGAGCCCGCCACGCAAACCGCTCCGCCCGCGTCCAAGGCGATCGCCCTGCCGCTGTCGAAACCGGAACCGCCCAAGTAGGTCGAAAAAACGAGTCCGGAACCGTCCGAGGAAAACTGGGAGACAAAGGCGTCGAGCTCGGTATCGGCGTTAAACGACGCCTGGTAAGGATTGACGGTGGGGAAATCTCCGGAGTCGGTTTCGCCGACGATGCAGGCATGCCCGGTGCCGTCCACGGCCACGCCGTAGGATGCCTGGCCGGCCGAACCTCCCAGGAAGCTCGAATACACAAGAGCGGACCCGGAGGACGACAACTTGGAGACGGTGACGGAGGAGGAGCCGGGCAAAACCCCCTGGTACGGGTTCAGGGTCGGAAAGTCGGCCGAGTACGTCATTCCCGTGATGTAGGCGCACAAATCCCCGTCCACGGCTATAGCCCCGCCCTGTTCGGGGTCGCTTCCGCCCAGGTAGGTGGAGTAGAGCAGAGCCGATCCGGTCGAAGACAGCTTGGTTACGAAATAGTCGAAGTCTCCGAAGCCGCCGGCCAGCGCGCCCTGATAAGGATTAACCGTGGGGAAGTCGTGCGAAATCGTGTAACCGCCCAGATAGGCGCTCCCCTCGGAATCGACGGCGATTCCCCGAACTTCATCCACGATGCTGCCACCCAGGTAGGTGGAGTAGATCAGGGAAGACCCGTTGGAGGACAGTTTGCTGACGACAATATTCCCGAAGCCCGGCAAGTTCGGCTGATAGGCGTTGAGGGTAGGGAAATCGACCGACCAAGACTGCCCGGCGACATACGCTCGGAGGTCGGAATCGACGGCGATAGCCCAGGCGGTGTCGGTATCGCTTCCGCCGAGATAGGTGGAATAGTCGAGCGAAAGCTTGCAGACCATATTTGCCGGCGTGGGCGTGACCGAGGGGCTGGGAGTGGGCGTGGCCGAGGGCGTCGGCGTTATCGACGGCGTGGGAGTCACCGAAGGCGTGGCCGAGGGCGTGGGCGTGACGCTGGGCGTGGAAGTCGGGCTGGGCGAAGGTGTGGGTGTAACCGAGGGCGTGGGCGTCGCCGACGGAGTCGGGGTCATCGAAGGCGTCGGCGTTACCGACGGCGTAGCGGTCACGGTGGGGCTGGTCGTGGGCGTCGCCGACGGAGTGGGAGTCACCGAAGGCGTCGGCGTTACCGACGGCGTCGGAGTGATCGAGGGGCTGGGCGTGGGTGTAACCGAGGGCGTGGGCGTCGCCGACGGAGTCGGGGTCACCGAAGGCGTCGGCGTTACCGACGGCGTCGGAGTGACCGAGGGGCTGGCAGTGGGTGTGGCCGAGGGCGTGGGCGTCGCCGAGGGGCTGGGCGTGGGTGTAACCGAGGGCGTGGGCGTCGCCGACGGAGTCGGGGTCACCGAAGGCGTCGGCGTTACCGACGGCGTCGGAGTCACCGAAGGACTGGACGTGGGTGTAACCGAGGGCGTGGGCGTCGCCGACGGAGTCGGGGTCACCGAAGGCGTCGGCGTTACCGACGGCGTCGGAGTCACCGA